>NZ_JAAGPE010000405.1:0-6653 GCF_017104605.1 Burkholderia sp. Ac-20384
TAACAAAACCCCGCATGCGTGAACATGCGGGGTTTCGCGACTGGCGGCCGGCGGTGCCGGCCCCGGGCGAAGCGCTTAGTTTGCTGCGCCTGCGTCGTTCGTGCCAGCTGCCGATGCGGCTGCGGCCTTCGCCTTGCCCTTCGCCGAACCGTGGTGCTTCAGCGCGTGCTTCGGCTTGCTGTGATCCTTCTTGGCCGGTGCCGGAGCGGCTGCCGACGTGTCGGCTGCCGGCGCGGACGCCTGTGCGAATGCCGAAACCGATGCGAGAGCGAATGCTGCGGCGATGATCGAAGCGAGCGTCTTCTTCATTGTTCTTCCTTTAGCGGAGAAAAAATCAAACGTACCGGTAAGTAAAGATGCGAGGCATTCGCATCGGAGCCCCAGGCCGCAAGGCCGGCTTTCGCCGTTCCTCCGCGACAAAACCTGACGCACTGGTTCCATAACGCGCCGTGTTCGCGGAAAGTTGACACGTTGCTTGCGCCCCTCGGGTTTCCCCGGGGGAGCACGTGTATCCCGGTGTCGGCGACCGGTCGGGCAGTCGCCGCGGCGGCGCCGCAAACCGGCTCGCGCGCCGTCGGGGCGACGCTTATACTGGCGTCCATCCGTCCCTTTCCCCGGAAACCGGATCGCGGCCGGTCGTCAGACCGCCGCCGTCTCGAGGCGCTCAAATTGCCCGATCACAATCTGGACAAACTGAAGATCGACCGGCGTCCGCTCGCACCGGCGCCCCGCCGGCGCCGGTGGCTCCGCTATGCGGTCGCCGCCGCGGTCGTCATCGGCGCGATCGTCGCCGGCCTCGCGCTCACCGGCCGGCCGGCCGTCGAAACCACCGCCGTCACGTCCGCCTACCCGTACCAGAACGACACGCAGCTCAATGCGACCGGCTACGTCGTGCCGCAGCGCAAGGCCGCGGTCGCGTCGAAGGGCCAGGGACGCGTCGAATGGCTCGGCGTGCTCGAAGGCACGCGCGTGAAGAAGGACGAGATCATCGCCCGCCTCGAAAGCCGTGACGTCGAGGCCTCGCTGGCGCAGGCGCTCGCACAGGTGAAGGTCGCCCGCGCCAACCTCGGCGTCGAGCAGGCCGAACTGAAGGACGCCGAGATCGCGTTGCGCCGCACCTCGGTGCTCGCGCCCAAGGGCGCCGTGCCGGCCGCGCAGCTCGACACCGACACGGCCCGCGTAAACAAGGCGCGCGCGTCGGTCAACAGCGACCAGGCCGCCATCACGTCCGCCGAAGCCAACGCGCAGGCCGCGCAGGTCGCGGTCGACCAGACGGTGATCCGCGCCCCGTTCGACGGCATCGTGCTCGCGAAGCACGCGAACGTCGGCGACAACATCACGCCGTTCTCGTCCGCGTCGGACAGCAAGGGCGCGGTCGTGACGATTGCCGACATGGACACGCTCGAGGTCGAAGCCGACGTCGCCGAATCGAACATCGCGAAGATCCGCGCCGAACAGCCGTGCGAGATCCAGCTCGACGCGCTGCCCGACACGCGCTTCTCGGGTCGCGTGTCGCGCATCGTGCCGACCGTCGACCGCTCGAAGGCCACCGTGCTCGTGAAGGTACGCTTCGTCGATCGCGACGACCGCGTACTGCCCGACATGAGCGCGAAGATCGCGTTCCTGTCGAAGCCCGCGTCGGCGCAGGACCGGCAGCCCGTGACGGCCGTGCAGGCAAGCGCGGTCGTGGAACGCGACGGCCGGCCGGTCGTGTTCGTCGTGAAGGACGACACCGTGCGCGCCGTGGGCGTGACGCGGGGCGAGCGGATCGGCGAACTCGTCGCGATCCGCGGCGTGAAGCCCGGCGACACGGTCGTGCTCGCGCCGGACGCGAAGCTGAATGACGGCGCGAAAGTGACCGTCGCGAAGAAGTAGCGCACGCGTGAACGACGCCCCGCCGCCCCTCGTCGAGCTCAGCCACGTCGCGAAGTCGTACCGGCGCGGCAACCAGATCGTGCCCGTGCTGACCGACATCACGCTCGATATCGGCGAAGGCGACTTCGTCGCGCTGATGGGGCCGTCCGGCTCCGGCAAGAGCACGCTGCTGAACCTGGTGGCCGGCATCGACCGGCCCGACAGCGGCGAGCTGCGCGTGGGCGGCCTCGACATCTCGCTGCTCGCGGAAGCGCAACTGGCCGAATGGCGCGCGGCGAACGTCGGCTTCATCTTCCAGTTCTACAACCTGATGCCGGTACTCACCGCGTTCGAGAACGTCGAGCTGCCGCTGATGCTCACGCACCTGTCGCGCCGCGAGCGGCGCGAGCGCGTCGAGCTCGTGCTCGACATGGTGAACCTCGGCGACCGGACGAGTCATTACCCGTCCGAGCTGTCGGGCGGCCAGCAGCAGCGCGTCGCGATCGCGCGCGCGCTGATCACCGATCCGGTGCTGATCGTCGCCGACGAGCCGACCGGCGACCTCGACCGCGCGTCGGCCACCGACGTGCTCGCGATGCTGCAGCGGATGAACGCCGAGCTCGGCAAGACGATCATCATGGTGACCCACGACGCGCACGCGGCCGGCGCCGCGCGCTCGCTCGTGCATCTGGAAAAAGGGGAGCTGATCGATGGGCACGCCGGCTGACCGGCTGCGGGAGCGCGCGCGATGTATGTGCTGAAGCTGATCGCGCGCAACGCGCTGCGGCACCGGCTGCGCACGCTGCTGACCGTGCTCGGGCTCACCATCGCCGTGCTCGCGTTCGGGCTGCTGCACACCGTGGTCGACGCGTGGTACGCGGGCGCCGCCGCCGCGTCCAGCGGGCGGCTCGTCACGCGCAACGCGATCTCGCTCGTGTTTCCGCTGCCCGTGAGTTACGAGAACCGGATCCGCGGCGTCGACGGCGTGACGAGCGTGGTCCGTTCGAACTGGTTCGGCGGCATCTACCGCGACCCGAAGAACTTCTTCGCGAGCTTCGCGGTATCGGACAACTATCTCGACCTGTACCCGGAATACATCGTCCCGGACCAGCAACGCGCCGACTACAACCGCGACCGGCGCGGCTGCCTCGTCGGGCGCCAGCTCGCGACGCAATTCGGCTTCAAGATCGGCGACGTGATCCCGCTGAAGGGGACGATCTATCCGGGCACGTGGGATTTCGTCGTGCGCGGGATCTTCGACGGCCGCGACGACTCGACGATCACGCGCCAGCTGGTATTCCACTGGGACTACCTGAACGAGACGGTGCGCCAGCGCACGCCGAAGCAGGCCGACCAGGTCGGCGTATTCGTGCTCGGCGTCGCAAACCCCGACGACGGCGCGTCGATCGCACGCAACGTCGACGCGGTGTTCAAGAACTCGCTCGCCGAAACGCTGACCGAAACCGAACAGGCGTTCCAGCTCGGCTTCGTCGCGATGTCGAACCAGATCATCGCGGCGATCCGCGTCGTGTCGTACGTGGTGATCCTGATCATCATGGCCGTGATGGCCAACGCGATGGCAATGAGCGCGCGCGAACGCACGGCCGAATACGCGACGCTGAAGGCGCTCGGTTTCGGCCCCGGCTTTCTCGCGCTGATCGTGTTCGGCGAATCGGTCGTGATCGCGGTTGCCGGCGGCGGGCTCGGGATCCTCGCGACGCCGCCCGCCGCGAGCCTGTTCAAGCAGGCGGCCGGCGGCATCTTCCCGGTGTTCAAGGTGTCGACCGAGACGGTCGTGCTGCAGGCCGCGTGCTCGGTCGCGGTCGGCTTCGCGGCGGCGATCGTGCCGGCGTGGCAGGCAGCGCGCGTGCGCGTGGTCGAAGGCCTCAGGGCAATCGGTTAGGTTTGCACATGGCGATCCCGCTCAACTACATCGCGCGCAACCTGTGGACCCGACGGCTCACCACCGCGCTGACCGCCGGCGGGATGGCGCTCGTGATCTTCGTGTTCGCGACCGTGCAGATGCTCGACGCGGGGCTCACGAAGACGCTCGTGTCGACCGGCGAGCCCGACAACGCGGTGGTGATCCGCAAGGGCGCCGAAACCGAGATCCAGAGCTCGATCGACCACCAGCAGGCCAATGCGCTCGAGATGCACCCGGCCGTCGCGCTCGGCCCCGACGGCCGGCCGCTCGTGTCGAAGGAAGCGGTCGTGCTGATCTCGCTGGTGAAGACGTCGACCGGCAAGCCGTCGAACGTCGTGATCCGCGGCGTGTCGCCGGCCGGCCTTGCGCTGCGCCCGCACGTGAAGCTCACCGCCGGCCGCATGTTCACGCCCGGCTCGTCGGAAATCATCGTCGGCAGCGCGATCGCGAAAGGGTTCAGCGGCACGCAGCTCGGCGACAGCCTGCATTTCGCGCAGCGCGACTGGACCATCGTCGGCATCTTCGACGCGGGCGGCAGCGGCTTCGATTCGGAGATCTGGGGCGACGTCGACCAGCTGATGCAGTCGTTCCGGCGCACCAGCTATTCGTCGATGGTGCTGCGCATCCCGAGCGCCGACGGCTTCGCACGCTTCAAGGCCGACATCGACGTCGACCCGCGGCTCACCGACGAAGCGAAACGCGAGCAGACCTTCTACGGCGACCAGTCGAAGGCGCTGTCGACGTTCATCAACATCCTCGGCATCACGCTGTCGACGATCTTCTCGATCGCCGCGATGATCGGCGCGATGATCACGATGTATGCGTCGGTCGCGAACCGCGTCGCCGAGATCGGCACGCTGCGCGCGCTCGGCTTCAAGCGCCTGAACGTGCTCGCCGCGTTCCTGCTGGAAGCGCTGCTGCTCGGCTTCGTCGGCGGCGTCGCGGGGCTCGCGTGTGCGTCGCTGATGCAGTTCGCGTCGTTCTCGACGACCAACTTCCAGACCTTCGCGGACCTGTCGTTCCGCTTCGTGCTGACGCCCGCGATCGTCGTGAAGACGCTGCTGTTCTCGCTCGTGATGGGGCTGGTCGGCGGGTTCCTGCCGGCGATGCGCGCCGCGCGGCTGAAGATCGTCGACGCGCTGCGCGCGCAGTGACGCGCCGCCCCGCCGCTCAGTGCGCGCGCGGCACCCACGCGCCGTGGAACCCGGCCGGCACGCGGCGCGGCAGGTGCACGGTTGCGACCGGCCCCGCGTCGATCGCCCGCGCATCGAGGATCACGACGTCGCTCGTATCCGTCGCCGCGCGGTAGACCACCACCAGCAGCCAGCCGTCGTCCTCGTCGACGCCGCCCGGGCGCGGCACGAACACCGGCTCGCTGTTCTGGTCGCCGGGCGGCAACGCGTAGCGCGTGGTCGTGCCGCTCGCGTGGTCGAAGCGCATCACGCCGCGCATTTCCGCGTTGTTCGGCTGCTCGACCGCATACAGGTAGCGGTAGCGGCGCCCGGTCCGGCTTTCGTTGATGCGCGGCATCTCGATGCCGCCATCGGCGAGCGGCCCCTCGTCGATCAGCCCGTTCGCCGTATCGATCACGTAGCGCCACAGCTCGCCGACCGGGTTGTCGGCGAAGCGGCCCGTGCCCGCGTCGAGCCGCAGGAACGACGGATAGCGCACCGCATCGAGCACGATGCACGACTCGTCGCAGTCGTACGCGTTCACGACGTGCAGGATGAAGCACGGCTCGACGCCGAACCAGCGCACCGCGCCGCCATGACGCGGGATCACGCCGATACGCGCGGGCCGGTCGTCGTGCCAGCGCAGCGGCATCCGGTGGCCCTGCTTCAGCAGCGAGAAGTCGTAGCCGACGTTCAGGTCGAGCAGCAGGCTGCGGGTTTCGGTGATCGCGAGGTCGTGCATCATCGACGGCGCGCTCAGGTCGATCTCGATATCGACGCGTTGCACGCCCTGCGCATCGGCAACACCGTAGCGCAGCCACGGTGCGCGCCAGTCCGCGCGGAACGCGATCAGCTCGCCGGTCACCGGATCGACCTTCGGATGTGCGGTCATCCCGCCGCCGAGGCCTGCGTGCTGCGCCGGTATGCAGAGCGAATCGAGCGCGGCCGTGATCGCGAACGGCGCGCCGCCCTCCGACAGCGCGAGCAATTCGCCGGCATGCTGCAGCACGCTCACGTTCGGATTCGTGTCGGGCAGATGCGGCACCTCGGCGGGCGCATGCACGGCAGCCCAGCGCTGCGTGCGCGCCCAGCGGTTCCGGTAGCCGGTCGCGCGGCCGCCTTCGAACGCGATCGCGTGCAGCATCGCGGCTTCCGGCCACCACGACAGCATGTCGTTCCCCTCGAAGCGGCCGCCCGGCGGATTCGGGCCATTGCGCAGCAACGTGCCGGCAAGTTCGTGCGGGACGGTGCCGGTCACGCGCAGGTCGACGAGATCGACCTCGTCGGCGACCGGCGCGATCGCGCCACTGTTCAGATCGAATACGGTCATTGCGTCGAATGCTCCATTCAGCAGTCTTCGGTGGACGGCGGCAGCTCGCCGCGCGCCAGTGCGAGTGCATGGTAGCGCACGTCGTCCGGCCAGCCGGCGATCAGTTCGGCGACGCGTGTCAGGTCGTTCGCATACAGCGCGCGCGCAGCTTCCTCGAAACCGGGCAGGTCGCCCGCCATCGCCGACATGAAGTGGTACGCACGCGCCTGCGCGTCGCGTCGGCGGTCGGCTTCCGCGTGGGTGCGCCGTGCGTCCTCGACGAGCTTGCGCAACGCGACCGACGCGCCGCCCGGCTGCGTGGCCAGCCATTCCCAGTGACGCGGCAGCAGCGTGACCTCGCGCGACACGACGCCGAGCTTCGGCCGGCCGCGGC
>NZ_JAAGPE010000406.1:0-6847 GCF_017104605.1 Burkholderia sp. Ac-20384
GCCTGCCTCGCCGCCTCTTCGCTGGCGGCCGCGTAGATCGGGCGTAGCGCGGCGGCCAGGGCCTTGCGATCCTTGTAGCTGGCGTACTCCAGACTGTTGCGGATCAGATGTACGATGCAGGTCTGAACGGTGGTCTGTGGATAGGCTGTGCTGATGGCCTCGGTCAGTCCTTTCAAGCCGTCGACCACGGCGATCAGGATGTCCTGGCAGCCGCGCGTCTTCAGTTCGTTGAACACCTTGAGCCAGAACTTGGCGCCCTCGGTCTGCTCGATCCAGAGGCCCAGCACGTCGCGCTTGCCGTCGGCCTGAATGCCCAAGGCCAGATAGACGGCCTTGTTGCCGACCACGCCGTCGTCGCGGATCTTGACCCGCAGCGCATCGAAGAACACCACCGGATACATCGTCTCGAGCGGGCGGCTCTGCCAGCTCAGCGCTTCGGCCATCACCTCGTCGGTGACCGAGCTGATGAAGTCGGGCGAGACCTCGGTGCCGTAGTGCTCGGCCAGAAATCCCTGAATCTCGCGTACGGTCATGCCTCGGGCATTCATGGCGACGATCTTGTCGTCGAAGCCCGTGAAGCGCCGTTCGCGCTTGGGAATCAGGATGGGTTCGAAGCTGCCGTCGCGGTCACGCGGCACCTCGATACGGATCGGACCGTCTTCGGTCAGAACCGTCTTGGCCCCTTTGCCGTTGCGCTCATTCGTGGCGTTGGACGGCTTGACAGCACCGGGAGGGTAGCCGAGATGATGGTTCATCTCGCCGCCCCGTGCCCGTTCGATCAGCGCCTGCTTGAGGGCCAGCGTCGCGGCATTGATGGCTTAAGCCGTCATCGGGCCGTTGCCGAACTGCTCAAGCAACTCGGCCGGAATCGCTGGCAGAGCCGCCGGCTGGGCTTTCGGTTTGCGAGGCATAAATTCTCCTTGGGAACATGTTCTGCCTTAAACACAAAATTCCTGACAGGCCCGATGGGCTCATGAAAATGCCGTGCCGGAATTATATTTAGGCCATTTAAGGCAATTCCCACCCCTTTGCCCTTGCGCGTTTAGCTGCAAGCTGAGCCACTTCAGCGGGACGGCCAGAATATGATCCCCAACCAACGCCGTCTTCTTTCATACCGACTTGCTCACACAGCCTTCTCATTGCGTCCGACACTACGGATGACACGACGATCAGGTCCGTCCCGGCAGCTAAGCCGGCCTCCGCAAGGGCGTAATGCAACATATATCCCACACCCTTGTTTTGCATTTTTTCTGGAAGGTAGATATCTGAATACCCAAGAGTCGAGCGCCCGCCATATTCAGTATCGGCACTGTCTACAATCATGTCTTTCCTATATTCGTAAATATCGCCGCGAAACCGAAGCACTAAGTTGTAAGAAATTAATTTCGACTGACGCGACTTTTTCGCTTGCTGAATCGTAAGGTTTCCATAACGCTCATGCGTAGCCTCATATTTGGTGGCTGGAATCTCTGTCGACTCCGGATTGACGCTCACCGCTTCGCCAACAGGCGACACATCAGAAGTCACTGCCATGGCGGACGTTACTTCATCGAGCGAAACGGTATGCTTGGGATAGAGAGCGCGCCCGATGTCGCTCAAGTCCTCCGGGTGCGGTGTAAGTACTGTTGGGAGAATCGCTCGTGCGCGTGAAGCCGGAGCACCGTTTTCAGATGGCACTGATGCTGGATTGCTTGGAATACGTTTAGTAATCCCGCTGAAAATTTCTGGAAGGCGGCGTAGCCTCCCCTGCGCCTGAGCTGCCTTTATGCCCGTGGGCCACGGGTTATCAGACTCGTCGTTAGTCGATTTATTTACATCTCGACTTTTCCCGAAAAAATCGATCCGCATCTTAATTCGCCAATTAATATTTTACAAAATTATTATTATCTTATACAAAGTTAGAAATTTCAGTTTGTAGATCACGAAAAGATCGACTCGATATCCGAAGCAGTCTCGCCAGGGACTCGCTTCTCAATCACAGATCGAGTGCGGGCGCGATATATTGTCGCACGCTTGCGCGCTCACCGACCTGCACATCGCCTTGAATGCGACCCGACCTGCCAATGCAGGAGAAGCAATTGCGAGTTGACGTCCGCGGCTGCCCGGCGTCGTGATGAATCAGTCACGCGGAGCATGTCGGTCATCATGGATGTGAAGGCGGGTTTGGCCATCGCGTTAGAGTGAGAGGATTCGGTGGGGCTGTGCTCGCCAGCAATGCATCAGGTTAGTGATTTTTCAGCTGCGGCAGCAACACGCGGGTAAATCTGACGCACGCAGGGGGATCTGCGGTGCCGCTATGTCTAGCGTCCAGCGTTATGGGCAGACTTGTAATGTTAAATGGCGTCATCGCGTGACATCGCCTGTCAACGGGATGACGACTTGGTTGTCTCGCTGCTCCGGGCGTGTCTCGCGGCCCTAGCAAGCCCGCAAGACGGGGTGTCGCAACGGCGCAAAAGCGGATAGAAACGAGGCAAGCTTGTGAACCGCCCCGGATTTTGTGGAGGCTCGTATTCTTGAGAGAATCGAGTCATGAACAAGAAGGCAAGCAAGTTTTCCCCGGAAGTCCGAGAGCGCGCAGTGCGCCTGGTACGCGGGGGGTGTCAGAATTTCCGTGTTCAAGGCGGGTTGAGGTTCACACGGATGGTCGAACGAATCGATTCTCGTAGAGGATAGCGAACTGGTTCATCGCCGTCTTCCAATCATGAGCCGCGCGCCCCCAATCGGCAGTGATGTTGCGCAGTGCCAGCCAGAGCAGCTTGATGGCCGCCTCGTCATTCGGGAAGTGGCCGCGCGTCTTGATGATCTTGCGCAACTGCATGTTCAGACTTTCTATGGCGTTCGTAACCGGCATGATATAGCCGGTGCCTCGCGTTCCCGCGCCGGTATGGTGGGACCATCCGGGACAGGGGCACTGGGGAGCACTTCGGGTGGGCAGGCCGTTGTTACACGATGAGCCGCGAGCTCGTGTTTGTAGTTGGCCGCCCCTGCGACCCGCCCGGTTGCGCTGTGAGCGCGAATCCGTAGTTGTCGTGCTGTCCCACCGGCTCCCAGCAGTGATCTGATACGGGAGACGGTTATGCGAATCGTGGGGTTTGATGTCTCGCGCTCAGTGGCCGAGATCGCGTACCTGGAGGATGGCACGCTGCATGCAGGTGGCCGCACCGGGTTGCGACGCGACGAACTGGAGCGTTTTGCCGAAAAGCTGCGCGCCACCGATCATGTGGTGCTCGAAGCAACCGGCAACACTGCCGCCATCGTCAACGCGCCTGCTGGCCGCCGTCGATATCGTCGATCGCATCCGCACCCAACTTCATGATCCCGAGGGGCTACGCGACGATCTGCTGGAGATCCACAGCATGGCGCATTCGGTGTTGAACGGCGCACCGTCGGTACCGGCGCGAGGCGAAGGCACACTGCCCGAACGGGTGCTGGACGCGCTCGACCAGATCGACGAATTTGTCATGGAGTTCACACGGGTGAGGACGATCCTCGAGCCGCTCGAAGCGCTGCACCCTGACGACGGGTTTGGCGAGGATTAAACGGCGCCAGTCAGCCTTTCAATCGCTCGCGGAAGGTGCCCCGGCCCTGATGTGGCGGTGCTCGACGACGTGGCGCGCGAGACGTCACAAGGCTTGACCGCGACACCGGCATGAGCCGCAAGTGCACTTCCCGGCCTGCTGTCCGCCTGGTTTGCTCAGAAGTCTTCGTCGTCGCTGCTCTCCACGTCGCTGTAGCCCTCAATCGCGGTGGGATCGAAATGCGATGAACTGATCTGCTCGACGAATTGCAGCGTGACCGGCTGGTGCGATGGCGGTCTGCGCACAGACTCCGCCAAGTGTGTCAGATTTTCAATGTCGACGCCGAGGTGGCGCCCCAGCCTCTCCGCCTCATCGGGCTCGAACTCCTTGGCCTTTTCGAAGTCAATCAACACCATGTGCCCGGTCTCGGACTCATATATGATGTTGCCCGCGTTGATATCCCCGTGCACGAAGCCATGCGCTGCAAGTTGCTGCAGCACGGGTGCCAAGCGCTCGACGCGCTCGGCCAGTTCCTCGCGGCTCTGCGCTGACAGATCGGGGGAGTCCATGAGGCTCTGCAGCGTCTGACCTCGCACAATCGGTGTCACAAAATTGAGATAATCGGCGTCGTACCCGGTCACTAGCTCGACTTTCAGGTGTCGCCCGAGTTCGGGCTGCAGGCTCGCGAGTGCAGCGATGGCGTTCGTCGTTCGGCGGATATTGACAATATCGTCGTCCGACAATGGCAGGCTCGGGTCATCCCGCCGAGTGATCTTTTTGTAAAAAGGCGAATCGCCGTTCCGGCGCGACATGACTCTCGTCAAGGACGTAAGAGTGGACGTACCAATCAGGCGCTCGGGACGTTGCCCAGCAAGGTCCTTCGTTTTGTAGGCAGGACCGTGCGGAAGTCCTTCTATCTCATAGGCCTGCCCGCCGTGCCACGTCAACTTAGCCAGCGACAAATTCTGCCGAAACACCTCGCGCCGAGGAGGCAATGTGCCGCCTGCGGCCGTTGGACGTCGCGCACGAAGTCCCGCGTACAGTGACGGTGTCTCACGAATCCAGCCAGACACGCAGTCTCGCCGCCCGACGGGCGCTGATTCGGTCAGCGTCGCACCATTCTGCCCCGAGGGTCCGCTTGCTGGTTGTTCCACTCGATCCGAGCCACCCAGATTGAGTCTTGGACGAAAATCCATGAAAGATATGATCCTATGGGAAAGGTAGCGAGATGCTCATTTTTTAGGATCATCGCTTACGAATGGCAAGGCAGCTATCGCCACACACGTAGTTCGGAACGAAAATCCGAACCCAGTAGGTGCGACCGACGAGTCGCAAGAGAAGCGTGAACACGCCAAGCCATGACGGACAGATAAATAACCTTATCAGTCCGCCGTCGATCTTGTTCTAAACTGGCAAGCATGAAAACGCGTGAGACCGAACCCCTTGTCTTTCCCGACGATGCCGAACTGGCGGCGCTGCGCACCTGGTACGCCGGGCTCGACGCGCGCGCGGCCGTCGCGCGTTATCTGGGTGATCGCAAGGCACCCGGAGCCTCCGCACGCGGCGTGCTCGGCCGCATCCGGCGTGCGCTGACCGCATACGCGGCAAGCCGCCATCGGGACGATCTGGCGGAGGTATTCGGGGAAAAGGACCGCACCTCGACCGACACTGTTGCGCGCGCGATCGAAACGTTGCGCAGCCTGCCAGCCCCGGTGCCGCACATTGCCGACGACATCGATCCGTGGCTACCGCCTCGCGTGGTGGCCGCCCTGCGGGCGCATGGCATCCGGACGCTAGCCGATCTGACCGTGCGGATTCCGCGTCGGCGCCGCTGGTGGACAGCGATCGCCGGGCTCGGCGTCGCCGGCGCACGCCACGTGGAGGCATTTTTTGCCGCCCATCCGGCGCTGACCGAACGGGCGCGGGCGTTGATCGTCGCGGCGTCGGCCGGGGATATCGCGCCGTGGGAGCAGTTGCGCGTGCCGCACGAAGTCGACGGCTCCCACGGGCAGTGCCGTGCACCGCAGGCCGCCTGCCTGCTGAATGCGTCCAACGACTACGAGGCGATCCAATCCTGGCTGTCGCTTCACGAAGCGTCCACCACGCAGCGCGCCTACCGCAAGGAAGCGGAGCGCCTGATCCTGTGGGCGATCATCGAGCGCGGCCGCGCGCTGTCGTCGCTCACCACCGACGACGCGATCGCGTACCGCGCATTCCTGCGCCGGCCCACGCCGCGCGAGCGTTGGGTCGGGCCGTCGAGGCCGCGGCACAGTGTCGAATGGCGACCGTTCATCGGCGTGCTCTCGCCGCGATCAGCGGCGTACGCACTGAATGTCCTGTCGGCGCTGTTCCGCTGGCTGGTCGAGCAGCGCTACGTGCTCGCGAATCCGTTCGCCGGCGTCAAGGTCAAAAGCCACGCGCCGCGCGCGGGACTGGACGTGTCGCGCGGCTTCTCCGAGGGCGAGTGGCTGCTGATCCGCACCGTAGCCGACGGCCTCGAGTGGTCCTACGGCTGGAGCGAGCCGGCCGCCCAGCGCCTGCGGTTTCTGCTGGACTTCGGCTATGCGACGGGCCTGCGCGCCAGCGAGCTGGTTGGCGCGACGCTCGCCGACATCCGCCGGGACGAACACGGCGATCACTGGCTGCATGTGCTCGGCAAGGGTGGCAAGCGCGGCAAGGTGGCGTTGCCGCCGCTTGCGCGAACGGCACTCGATCAGTATCTCGTGCAGCGGGGCCTACCGGTTACGCCCGCGCGCTGGAACCCGATGACGGTGCTCTTCGCGAGCCTCGAGGAGGACGGCGCAGGCATCGAAAGCACCCGGCTTTGGCGCGTGCTGAGGCGATTCTTCGTGCTGGTCGCCAATGCGATCCAGGACGAGCGCCCCGGGACGGCCGGGAAGCTGCGCCGCGCGAGCCCACATTGGATGCGGCACACGCACGCGTCACACGCACTGGCGCGAGGCGCTGAGCTGATCATGGTGCGCGACAATCTGCGCCACTCGTCGATCTCGACGACGTCGACCTATCTGCACAGCGACGAAGTGCAGCGCGCCCGACAGTTCGATCAGGCGTTTGCCACGCGGGATTTCAAGCAGTAGGCCATTTATACGGACTTCCGCATGAGCGTACCGATTTTCATAACTCCTCCGCTTATGATAGGAATTCACGCTTACCTTGTTCGTCCCCCTTCAACCGCCTCGCACACAAAATCTATGGTCAGCCTGACTTTTGCAAGCGAGTGGGTGTCGACGTAAATTGGGCGTGCGCAAATCTATCCGGGATCGCGATGGAAACAGGTTCCTCGTCCCATGATGAGAGCCGCACCGGGC
>NZ_JAAGPE010000407.1:0-6743 GCF_017104605.1 Burkholderia sp. Ac-20384
TATGCGGTAGGCGCAGCAAACGCGGCCCGCATCGCGCGTATCGAAGCCACCGCCACGCGCCTCGCGGCGGCCGGCCCCGACACGCCGGCCCAGCCAGCGGGGCAGCCGAAGCGCCGGACACCGGCGGAGCCCCATGCGCAGCAGGTCGTGCGCGTGAGCGCGGCACCCGAATCCACCGATCGTTGAAGCCATCCAAGGGGACGCTCATGAAATCCGCCTACCTCGTCATCGCGCGCCGCATGGCGCTCGCCGCACCGCTCGCGTTCGCGCTTGCCGGCTGCATGTCATCTACCCCGGTGTGGGACACCCGCTTCGGCGATTCGGTCCGCGCCGTGACCCAGGCCCAGATCATCGACCCGCATGCCGCCGAACACGCGGCCTCGGTGTCGGCGCCGGGCGTCGACGGCGGCGCCGCCACGGCCGCGCTCGACAACTACGACAAGTCGTTCAAGCAAACCGTGCCGCCTGCCAATGCGTTCGTGATCGGCATCGGCAAGGCCACCCAGTAACGACGGCACGCTCAGGGAGAACGCCATGAACAGCGCAGCTCGCCATCCGAAAGTCATGCGTCGCAGCCTGCATCGCCAGCGCGGTGCCGTCGCGATCATCGTCGGTCTCTCACTGGCGGTGATGATCGGGTTCGTCGGACTCGCGCTGGATCTCGGCAAGCTGTACGTCACGCGCAGCGAACTGCAAAACAGCGCCGATGCCTGCGCGCTGTCGGCTGCGCGTGACCTGACTTCGGCAATCAGCCTGTCGGTGGCCGAGGCGGACGGTATCGCCGCCGGCCACCTGAACTTCGTGTTTTTCCAGAACAAGTCGGTGCAGATGTCGACGAACGCGAACGTCACGTTCAGCGACTCGCTGACCGATCCGTTCCTGACGAAGAACTCGGTTACGACGCCGTCGAGCATCAAGTACGTGCAGTGCACCGCGACGCTCAGCAACATCGCGCACTGGTTCATCGAGGTGCTGAACGTGCTGCCGGGCACGAAGCTCGCGAACGCGGCGGAGGTGTCGGCCAGCGCGATCGCAACCGTCGGCGGCGGGCAGACGACCTGTGCGATTCCGGTGTTCGTATGCCGCACGACGGGCTCGCCGTCGTACAACGTCGGCGACTGGATCACGTCGCTGTCCGGTTCGTCGACGACCTACGGGCCGGGCAACTTCGGCTGGGCAGCGCTCGACGGGTCGACGAACGAACCGACCATTGCGAGCGAGCTGTCGGGCAACACCTGCAACATCACGAGTCCGCCGGACCTCGGGTCGACGGGCCTGAAGTCGGCATCGCTGCGAGCCTGGAATACGCGCTTCGGCATCTATACGAATGGCGCGAACGGTTCGAGCGGCCAGCCCGACTTCACCGGCTACGCGTATGTCGGCCCGAACTACGGGCCACCCGGAACGGCCGGCATCAAGGGCGATGCGTACACGCAGTTCGTCACCGACCGTACGACCTTCAAGCCTTACCAGGGCGACGGCGCGCCGCCGTCGGGCAGCGGGATCGCCACCAACGGCACCGTGACGGCGAGCACCTACCAGACCACCGGCGGAGATCGCCGCGTCGCGCTCGCGCCGGAAGGTGACTGCTCGACGCTGAACGGGGCCAGCGGCAAGGTGCACGTCACGCAGTGGGATTGCGTGCTGATGCTCGACCCCGTGCCGTTCAGTCCCGGAAAGGGCGGAATCGTCGCGCACCTCGAATACCTCGGTTCGTCGGTCTCCGGCAACAATCCGTGCGCGACGCACGGCTTGCCCGGCAGCGGCAGCGCCTCGGGGACCCAGGTTCCGATGCTCGTTCAATAGCGGGAGACGATCATGAAAATGCCTCCGATTCGCCGTTCGCGCACCCGTGGCGCCGTTGCCGTCGAGTTCGCGCTCGTGCTGATGCCGATGATCATGCTCGCGACCGGCGTGGCCGAGTTCGGCCGCGCGATCTACCAGTTCGAGACGCTGACCAAGGCGACGCGCGATGCGGCGCGCTACCTGTCGGTCTGGTTGCCGACCGACAGCGCGTACCCGGTGTCGCAGGCGCAGTGTCTCGTCGTCTACGGCAGCATGACGTGCGGCGCTTCCGGTACCGAGCTGGTGCCGGGGCTCACGACGTCGATGGTGACGATCTGCGACGCGCAGCGCACGACCGGCTGCAGCGACGGGTCCGATCCGTCGCAGTTCTCGAACCTGCCGACCTACGACGCGAACAACAACGCGGCGAGCGGCACGGCGACGGGCGCGATCAACGTCGTCGAAGTGAAGATCAAGGGCTACAAGTACCAACCGATCCCCGCGTTCCCGGGGCTGCCGTCGATCACTTTCAACAACATCGTCACCGTGATGAGGCAAGTGTCATGAGCGCGCGCCACGTCCCCCTGTCACGCCGGCGCACCCAGCGCGGCGCAGCGATCGTCGAGTTCGCGCTGATCGCGTCGGTGCTGATCATGCTGCTGATCGGCATCTTCGAATTCGGCCGCGTGCTGTTCTACTGGAGCACGGCCAGCGAAGCCGTGCGGCTCGGCGCACGCACGGCGGTGGTGTGCGACGTGAATGCGGCCGGTGTCGTGAAGCGGGTGAGATCGCTGCTGCCGCTGCTGTCGAACGCGAATGTGTCGGTGAACTACTCACCCGCCAGCTGTGATGTGAATTCGTGCGCGTTCGTGACCGTCAGCGTCACGAACGTCACCGTCAAGACGATGATCCCGTTCGTGAACGTCACGGTGACGATGCCGCCGTTCACGACGACACTGCCGCGCGAAAGCCTGACTTCCGCGACCGGCGGCGCCAACTGCAATTGATCGAACAGGCGAGGCACACGACATGATCAACATCCTCGTAGCTTCCGACGACACCGCGCGACTCACGCAGATCGCGCGCCTCGTGGCCGATTGCGGACGCTATCGCGCGACACGCGCGACCGGCCGCCCGTCGCAGATCGAACATCGCACCGACGGGCTCGACGCGTTCGACATCCTGCTGGTCGACGGCACGACGCTCGAACCGTCCGAACTGTCGGCGATCGAGCGCATCTGCCGCGCGCATGCGAGCCTGACCTGCATTCTCGTGACCGCGGACACGTCGCCGCACGTACTGCTCGACGCGATGCGCGCCGGCGCGCGCGACGTGCTGCAATGGCCGCTCGATCCGCAGGCGCTCGGCAATGCGCTCGAACGGGCGGCCGCGCAAAGCACGCGGCGCGACACCGACGATACGCGGATCGTGTCGTTCATGTCGTGCAAGGGCGGGGCCGGCACGAGCTTCGCGGCCAGCAACATCGCATTCGAGATCGCCGAAGGTTTCAAGCGCCGCGTGCTGCTGATCGACCTGAACCAGCAGTTCGCCGACGCGGCCTTTCTCGTCAGCGACGAAACCCCGCCGTCGACGCTGCCGCAGCTGTGCGCACAGATCGAGCGGCTCGACAGCGCGTTCCTCGACGCGAGCGTCGCGCACGTGACGGAGAACTTCCACGTGCTCGCGGGCGCAGGCGACCCGGTCAAGGCCGCCGAGATGCGCGAGGACGCGCTCGAGTGGATCCTGGGCGTCGCCGCGCCGCGCTACGACTTCGTGATCTTCGACGTCGGCGTCTGCATCAATCCGCTGTCGATGGTCGCGCTGGATCGCAGCGACCAGATCCAGCTCGTGCTGCAGCCCGCGATGCCGCACGTGCGCGCCGGCCGCCGGCTGCTGGAGATCCTCGTGTCGCTCGGCTACTCGACCGACCAGATGCGGCTGATCGTGAACCGCGCGACGCGTGCGAGCGACCGCACCCGCACCGCGCTCGAGGAAGTGCTCGGCCTGCAGGCGGCCTGCACGATTCCCGAGGATGCCGACACCGTGCTCGAAGCGATCAACCAGGGCCATCCGGTGTCGCGGCTCGCACGCGGTACCTCGGTCGTGCGTGCGTTGCAGGGGTGTGCGAAACAACTCGTCGACGGCGAAGTGCGTGCGGGGCACAGCGCGGCGAGCAGCGAACCGCTGATGTCCAGGCTTTTCGGCCGCAAGGCCACGCCGAAGCTCAAGTCCATGTAACTCTCTCGGGGAACCATCATGTCATTGCGCGAACAGATGTCCTTGCACCGGGCCCAGCCGCTGGCGGCGGGCAGCGAACCGGCCAGCCCGGCGCATTCGTCGGTGCGCGACGCATACCAGAAGCTGCGTCGCGAAATCCACCTGGCCGTGCTCGAACGCGTCGAGCTCGAGCGCCTGTCGCGGATGCCGCAGGAATCGGTCCGCATGGAGATCGGCCTGCTGATTACACGCATCCTCGACGAGGAGCGGCTTCCGGCGAACGACATCGAGCGGCGGCAGCTCGCGATCGACGTATACGACGAGATGTTCGGTTTCGGTCCGCTCGAAGCGTTGCTGCGCGACCCGAGCATTTCCGACATCCTCGTGAACACGTACCGGCAGGTCTATGTCGAGCGCTTCGGCCAGCTCGAACTGACCGACGTGACGTTCTACGACGACGCGCACCTGATGAAGGTGATCGAGAAGATCGTGTCGCGCGTCGGGCGCCGCATCGACGAATCGAGCCCGATGGTCGATGCGCGGCTGCCCGACGGCTCGCGCGTGAACGCGATCATCCCGCCGTCCGCGATCGACGGGCCGCTGATGTCGATCCGGCGTTTCGCGGTCAATCCGCTGAAGATGGACGACCTCGTGCGCTACCACAGCCTGACGCCGCCGATGGCCGAGCTGCTCGACGCGCTGTCGCGCGCGAAGATCAACGTGCTGGTGTCGGGCGGCACCGGCAGCGGCAAGACGACGCTGCTCAACATCCTGTCCGGCTACATTCCGCGCAACGAGCGGATCGTGACGATCGAGGACGCGGCCGAACTGCAACTGCAGCAGCCGCACGTGCTGCGGCTCGAAACGCGCCCGCCGAACATCGAGGGCAAGGGCGAGATCACGCAGCGCACGCTGGTGCGCAACGCGCTACGGATGCGCCCCGACCGGATCATCCTCGGCGAAGTGCGCGGCGCGGAAGCGCTCGACATGCTCAACGCGATGAATACCGGCCACGAAGGCTCGCTCGCGACGATTCACGCGAACACGCCGCGCGACGCGCTGACGCGGCTCGAGAACATGATCAGCGTCTCTGGCCTGACGCTGCCGCCGAAGACGATGCGCCAGCAGATCGCTTCCGCGATCTCGGTGGTCGTGCAGGCGGCACGGCTGACCGACGGCAGGCGCAAGATCGTCAGCATCCAGGAGCTGACCGGGATGGAAGGCGACATCATCAACATGCAGGAGATCTTCACGTTCAAGCGCATGGGCGTGGACCGCGACGGGACGGTACGTGGCCACTTCTGCGCGACCGGCGTGCGGCCGAAGTTCGTCGAGCGGCTGCAGGCGTTCGGCATCAATCTGCCGGATTCGCTGTACGACCCGTCTCAGCGGTACGAGACGAACTGACGACAGGGCGCCGTTCGCTGCCGGGGAGGCTTCATGAACACGATCTTTTACGGTTTTGTGATTCTCACCTTCGTCGCGGTGGTACTCGCGATCGAAGGGGGCTATCAATGGTGGAACGCGCGGCACGGCTCTGCCGCGCGCCGGATCGAATCGCGCATCCGCTCGATGTCGGCCGGCGGCAACGTCCAGCAGGAACGGCTGTCGATCCTGAAGAAGCGGATGCTCGACGAATCGAAGCCGTTCGACCGGCTGCTGCTGCGCTTGCCGCGCGTGCATCGGCTCGATCTCTTGATCCAGCAGTCGGGCCTCGACTGGACGCTGCCGAAGCTGATCATGCTCAGCGTGGTGTTCGCCGCGTTCGCCTGGGTCGCGCTGAGCTTCGCGACGCTGCCGCAGCTTGCTGCGCTGCCGGTCGCGCTGTTCGCCGGATGCGTGCCGATGATGTACGTGATGCGCTGCCGCGGCAAGCGGATGCGCAAGCTCGAACGGCAGTTGCCGGACATCTGCGACATGATCTCGCGCGCGCTGCGTTCCGGTCATTCGTTCACCAGCACGCTCGGGATGGTCGGCGACGAGTTTCCCGATCCGATGGGCGGCGAGTTCCGCGTCACGTTCGACGAGGTGAACTACGGCGTGTCGCTGCACGATGCGCTGATGAACCTCGCCACGCGCGTGCCGGTGCAGGACCTGCGGTACTTCGTGATCGCGGTGCTGATCCAGCGCGAGACGGGCGGCAACTTGGCCGAGCTGCTCGACTGCATCTCCGCGCTGATCCGCGAGCGCTTCAAGCTGTTCGACAAGGTGCGCGTGCTGTCGGCGGAAGGGCGGCTGTCGGCATGGATTCTCGGGCTGCTGCCGTTCGGCACCGCCGCGGTGATGGCGTTGCTGAACCGCGAATTCCTGTCCGTGCTCTGGGAGGATCCGGCGGGGATCAGGATGGTCGGCGGGATGCTGGTGTCGATGCTGTTCGGCCTGTTCTGGATCCGCCGCATCGTCCGCATTCGCGTCTGACGCACGAGTTACATAACCAACCATTGCGAGGCTGTCATGCAAAATCTGAGCGTGGTCCAGGCCGTGATGCTGGGCGGCTTGTTCATCTTCGTGGCCGGCGGCGTGCTCATCGCGATGCTGCTGTTTGCGCCGCGCAGCATCCAGCGCCGGCTCCAGCAGGCCGGCGGGGCCGGGGCGGCCGGCACTGGATGGCGGCGCCGGGCGCCCGGCGGCTGCCGGTCAGTCGACCAGCAGCTTCAGGTCATGAACCCACGGGCCCGGGCCCTGGCCGTCGCGCACGAACAGGCGCAGCTTGCCGTCGCGGTCGAACACGTAGCTCGCGG
>NZ_JAAGPE010000408.1:0-6816 GCF_017104605.1 Burkholderia sp. Ac-20384
GACGGCACATCGGCGGACGTCGTGACGGGCACCGCCGCCGCCGCGACAAGTGTGAGCGCCGCGGCCGCGAGCCAACCGTTGCGCCAGCCGCCGAGCAGCGGCCCGACCAGCATCGACAGCGCCATGCCGGCCGGCATGAACGTGCTCCACAGTCCGAACGCGAGATTGCGCCGCTCCGGCGGCGTCACGCGATTCAGCACGGCCGGCGCGGCAACCACCACGATCACGAAACCGAGCCCCTCGGCGAAGCGCGTGGTCAGCAGCAGCGCGAAGCTGCCCGCCCATGCGCCGGCGATACTCGACAGGCCGAGGATGACGAGGCCCGCGATCAGCAGCAACCGGTCGCCCCAGCGCCGCACCAGCAGGCCGGCTGCGATGCCGCCGAACACGCCGACGAACGGAAACACCGACATGATCCCGCTCAGCGACGCGAGCGAGCCGCCGAACTCGTGCTGGAGCGACGGCAACGCGATCGTCGCCTTGCCGACGTGCAACGCCGACACGATGCTCGCCAGCACGACGTTCGCGACGGCGGCCCGGTAGCTGCGCGACGGCAGCGTGGCGGCATCGGCCGCGACAGGCGATTCGGTCATCTCCACCTCCGTTGAAGCGGCCGCGTGCAACGGGATGCGTCACGCGTCCGCGATCGGACTGGCGCACATGATACAAATTGAAGTTAACTTCAAGTAAAGGGGTAATGTGCGCAACGATCCGTTCCGCCGATCGCGGCAATGCGCCGGCATGGCAGCGTGTGGGCGCCTGATCTAAGCTGTCGGCTTCGCCCCGACGACGTTGCATACGACCGCATGCCGACCGCCGCTCCCGCTCCCGACGCCCTGCTTCCGCTCGACACAGCCTGGTCGACGTTCCCCGGCCGCAAGGCCGCCGTACGCACCTTCGTCGCCGGATACTGCGCCGCACGCGACCGGCGCGACGCGCCGCTGCGCGACAGCCCGGACGGCCACGTCGTGCGATTCGACGCCGGCATGGGGCGGCCTTCCGAGCACTTCGTGATCGAGGGCGCGCCCGCGGATGGCGACGGTCCGTTCACCGTCGGCGCATGGATCACGCGCTACGGCGCCGCGCCGCTGCCGGCCGCGCTGCACGGCAGGACACGCCGGCTGTCGGACGAGCATTTCATGGCCGCCGATATCGGTGGGCTGTCCGGCGACGATGCACTCGCGCAAGCGCTCGCCTGCCACACGCCGGGCGACGTCGATACGTTCAATGCGGGCGCGCCATTCCCGCCGTTCCAGCCGAATCCGGCCGCGTTCCTGTTTGCGCACCGGCTGGACGGGCAGATCGCCGCCACCGCGCGCTACGGCTTTGCGTCGGCGCGCGACATCGTCGTCGACCGGGTCGGGACGGCCGACGCGTACCGCCGCCGCGGCCTCGCGATGCAACTGCTCGCCGCGATCGTCGCGCACGCTCGGCAACGCGGCGCGCAGCGGGTATGGCTCGTGTCGACCGAGGCCGGCCTGCCGCTGTACCGCGCCGCCGGATTCACGCTGCTCGCACCGGTTGCGGTCGACGAAGTCGTCGCCTGAACGCGCATCGAGCCGCACCGGCCATCGCCGCGCGTCTCGCGATTCGTCTCATTTCACTGAGACGAACGTCCCAGCGTCTCACCGGCGTGTCGTTCAGCTGTCGCAGCACACTTCGCGCCACGCCCCCGCCAAACCGTTTCCTGTCAACGAACGGGGAAATGACGCATCGCACCACGCACATCCCGTCCGATCGTCATTCGTCGCCCCGACTCGAGCTGGCCCCGTTCCTGCATACCGGTCGTTCGCGCAATCGCGCGACGGGCGCACCGGCAGCCACGCCTCGCGCCCGACGACAACCTGATGGAGACAGCAACGTGAGTACACCGGCATCGACCACCGCCCCCAACATGAAAGCTGCCGTCTGGCACGGCCGCCACGACATCCGCGTCGAACAGGTTCCCGTTCCGGAGCGCCCGCCGGCAGGCTGGGTCACGATTCGCGTGCACTGGTGCGGGATCTGCGGCTCCGACCTGCACGAATACGTCGCGGGCCCCGTCTTCATCCCGGTCGACGCGCCGCATCCGCTGACGGGCCTGAAGGGTCAATGCATCCTCGGCCACGAGTTCAGCGGCGAGATCGCCGAACTCGGTGCGGGCGTGACGGGCTTCGCGGTCGGCGACCGCGTGACGGCCGACGCCTGCCAGCATTGCGGCACCTGCTGGTATTGCAAGCATGGGCTGTACAACATCTGCGAAAACCTCGCGTTCACCGGGCTGATGAACAACGGCGCATTCGCCGAATACGTGAACGTGCCGGCCGAGTTGCTGTACAAGCTGCCCGACGATTTCCCGACCGAGGCCGGCGCGCTGATCGAACCGCTCGCGGTCGGGCTGCATGCGGTGAAGAAGGCCGGCAACATCGTCGGGCAGACCGTCGTCGTGGTCGGCGCGGGCACGATCGGCCTGTGCACGATCATGTGCGCGAAGGCCGCGGGCGCCGGGCGCGTGATCGCGCTGGAAATGTCGGCCGCGCGCAAGCAGAAGGCGCTGGAAGTCGGCGCGAGCGTCGTCATCGATCCGAAGACGTCCGACGCGATCGCGGAAGTCAAGGCGCTGACCGGCGGCTACGGCGCCGACGTGTCGTTCGAATGCATCGGGCACACCACCACCGCGAAGCTCGCGATCGACGTGATCCGCAAGGCCGGCAAGTCGGTGATGGTCGGCATCTTCGAGGAGCCCGCGCCGTTCAACTTCTTCGACATCGTGTCGACCGAGAAGGAAGTGATCGGCTCGCTCGCGTACAACGGCGAATTCGCGGACGTGATCCGCTTCATCGCGGACGGCCGCATCGACGTGCAGCCGCTCATCACCGGACGCATCGCGCTCGGCGACATCGTCTCGCATGGCTTCGAGGAACTGGTCAACCACAAGGACCGGAACGTGAAGATCATCGTCCAGCCCGCCCTCGCCTGACCGCGCGCGCAGCCGAGGCAGCTGTTCGCGCCGCGGCACAGATGCTGCAAGTGTCACCCTGAAGCGTCGCCCGTGCGCGGGCGGCGCGCCTGCCATTCCCCTCCAGCGCCCCTCCTTGCCGCCGTCGTCCGTCGCGAACTTGATGCCGCGTACCGATCGGGCACGACGCGCAAAAAACATTCGCAATCCAAACCATCCGTCGTAACGCACCACCGGCCGGATACGCGATCAGGGTTTCTCCGGATCAAGCGCGATTCGTCCGCTGTCGACAGGACACTGACGCAAGGTGATCCTGTGCAAGGCAAGGCACGATCCGGCCTCCCTGCCAGGATCGTTGCCGCCCCCTTGAAGGCACTCCCCCGCGCCCCCACAAAACCTTACGGTGTCATGGTGCCGACAGGCCGAGAATACGGGCCCACCCGGGATAGCTTGCAAACATGGTGTGTCATGAATCGTTCATTCTCGTTTAGCCGGGAACGCGCATATAACATTCGATCGCTGACGATCCAGCAGAAGACCCATATCGGCTTCGCACTCGTCACCACGCTGCTGGCCTTGCTGTGCGGCACGATCATCTGGGGGAGTGTCCGGCAATACCGGCAGGAGAACGCCGACCTGCAGAGCTTCGAATTCGTCCGTGGCGCGATGAGCGCCGCCAACGTGATCTCGGCCGAACGCGGCCCGACGAACGACCTGCTGGTGCGCCTGCAGGACGACGGTGCCAACGAGGTCCGCAGGCTGCTCGACGCGCGCGTGCGCTCCGACCAGGCGCTCGAACGTTTCCGCGCCGGCATCGCGCAGGCAACCGTGCTCGACGATCGCGAACGCAGCAACCTGCTGCATGCACTCGACTCGGTCCGGATCACACTTGTCGATGCGCGTACGGAAGTCGACGCACTCGACGCGCGGCCGCTCGCGACCCGCAGCGTTCACGATATCCAGCACGCGCAGGCACGCCTGTTCCGGATCGTCGACACGCTGTCGCTGCTGATCGACGGTGCAATGACCGACACCGCGATGCGCGACCCGCGCACGTCGGGTGCGATCCTGCTCGCGCGGCTCCTCGGCGATCTCCGCGAATACGCGGGCCGCACGGGCTCGCTACTCATCGCGCCGATGTTCGCGCGGCAGGCGCTCGATCGCACGCAGTTCGCGGACATCATGCGGATACGCGGCCGCATCGAGCAATTGCGCGCGCTGATCGACGGTTCAATCGGCGCGCAGCTCGACGACCCAGACGTGGCACGCGAATACGCGGAGCTCAACGGGGCCTTCGATGCGCACATCCTGCCGCTCGTCGACGCGACCGTCGCCAGCGGCAAGAACGGCGCCTATGCGATGAGCGCGGCCGACTTTTCCCGCGCGATCGTCCCGCATTTCCGGTCGAGCGAGCTGCTGCGCGATCGCGTGATCGACCTTGCCCGGCGTCGCGCGATCGGCGACCGGCACACCGCCCGGCTCAAGGTCGCGTTGTCGGCATTCGCCACGACACTGTGCATCGCGATCCTGGCCTCGCTCGCGCGCGGCATGCAGCGGCTGCTGTCGAAGCCGCTCGATGCACTCGGCAGCCGGATCGTCGCGCTCAGCGATGGCGATACGTCGCACGTGGCGTTGCCGCGCGGCATCGGGCCCGAGATCACGCGGATCCATGATGCGCTGGAAACGTTGCGCAACGCGACCGTCCGCCGCGACATGCTCGAGCGCCAGCGCAACGACATGCTGACGCTGTTCTCGCACGACATGCGCGCCCCGCTGACGTCGCTGATCATCCTGATCGACACGCACGCGCGACGGGTGGGCGAGGCGCAGATGAAGCAGCAGTTCGCGAGAATCGGCAAGCTGGCGCGGCACACGCTGGCGATGGCCGACGGTTTCGCGCAGCTCTCGCGTGCGGAGGCCAGCGATTACGAGCGCGTGCCGGTCAACCTCGCCGACCTGATGAACGAGGCACGCGACGCGGTGTGGCCGCTCGCGCACCGGAAATCCATGTCGATCGACGACGTGCCGCGGCGCGACGACGCGATCGTGCTGGGCGACCCGGCGCTGCTGTCGCGCGCGCTGATCAACCTGCTGGACAACGCCATCAAGTACAGCGCATCGCTGACGAGCGTCGAATGCAAAGTCGAGCCCGGCGCCGACGGCAAAACCGTGCGCTGCACGATCCGCGACAGCGGGTGCGGGATCGGCAGCGCCGACCAGACGCGGCTGTTCGAGCGCTACCGGCGCTTTCGCACCGCCGGCCAGCCGGAAACCAGCGGCGTCGGGCTCGGCATGGCGTTCGTCAAGGCTGTCGTCGAACGGCACGAAGGCACCATCCACGTGCACAGCGTGGTGCTGCAAGGCACCACGGTCACGATCACGCTGCCGGCCGCGGCGCTGCCGTGACGATGGCACCGGCGGCGCCAGCGGCACCAGTGGCAAGCGGCCAAGGCGGCACCGCAGCCCCGCCCGATTCTTCGATATACTGGACCGAACCCTTTTCGGGGCAACCGCGGGCCACCACGCCCTTTGCACGTTCGCCCCAACCTGCGTGGAATTGCTCACCGTGAAACCGCGAGCCGGACTGATTCTCGAACTCTTCGTCAACCTGGTGCTGCCCTGGGTTGCCTACCGGGCCGCACAGCCGTATTTCGGCGAAACCGGCGCGCTGTATGCGTCGGCGGTCCCGCCGATCATCTGGTCGATCGTCGAATTCATCCGCTCGCGCCGCGTCGACGCGGTGGCGGCCATCGTGCTGCTCGGCATCGCGCTGTCGATCATCGGGATGGCGCTCGGCGGCAGCCCGCGCACGCTGCTGATGCGCGAATCGCTCGCGTCGGGCACGATCGGCGTCGTGTTCCTGCTGTCGCTGTTCCGCGAACGCCCGCTGATCTTCTATCTCGCCCGCGCCACCATAGCCCGTGAGATGGATGGCGGCGCCGCGCATTTCGAAGCCGTCTGGAACGCCCAGCCGGGGCTGCGGCAGATGCTCCGGCGAATGACGTTCGTGTGGGGCGCGTTCATGACGCTGGAAATGCTGCTGCGCCTCTGGATGGTCGTGACCTGGCCGGTCGAACGCGTGCTGGTCGTGTCGCCGGTCATGGGCTACACGGTGTTCGGCTGTCTGCTGCTGTGGACATTCTGGTACCGGCGGCGGATGCGCGAGCGTAACAGCGTCCACATCCCGGGCCGCGACGGCGTCACCGAAACCGCCGGCCGCTGAGCACTGACGGTTCGCCGCCGGGATCGCAAGACGGCTGCTGTATGATGCGCGGCGTCTCGTCCGACGAATGCCGTTCCTGTCATGTCCCTTTCACTCCTTCCGTCCGCCACGATCTGGCTTGCCCTGTTCGCGGCCGCCGCATTCGCGTGGCATCGCCCGCAGCACGGCCTGAGCGTCGGCCTCGCCGCGCTCGGCTATGCGTGCGCGCTGGCGTTCGGCAAGCTCGCGCCACTTGCGCTGGCGCCGCTCGCGTTGCTGGCCGCGGCCGCCTGGGGCGTGATGCCCGAACGCCCGCGCGCAGTGCGCATTGCCGCGCACGTCGTCTTTGCCGCGGTCGCGATCGCGCTCAGCCTGCACCTGATTCCCGGCTTCCACAATCCGCGCGCGATCGGCCCGACGCGCTTCACGCCGGATGCCGTGCCGTTCACGATGTACCTGAATCTGGACAAGCCGCTCGTCGGCCTGTGGCTGTTGTGGGTGCTGCCGTGGGTCGCCCCCGACATCCCGCTGTCGCGTGCGCTGCGCACCGGCGCGGCGGCAGCCGTCGCAACGGCGGCCGCGTGCCTGGCCGGCGCGCTCGCGTTCGGGAGGGTCGGCTGGGCCGATCGGAAGCGCGTCGTGGAGGGGCAGAGTGTAAGATACTGTGTAAACTTCC
>NZ_JAAGPE010000409.1:0-6720 GCF_017104605.1 Burkholderia sp. Ac-20384
ATGAATTCGTGAAGAACGACGACGGCAGCGATCGCCTGGTGATCAACGCGCAGAACTGCGTGCACTGCAAGACCTGCGACATCAAGGACCCGACGCAGAACATCGTGTGGGTCACGCCGGAAGGCGGCGGCGGGCCGAACTACCCGAATATGTAATTGCCGGAACGCGTCGCCACGAGCGGCGTGTTTTTGGGTTGCCGCAAACGAAACGGGGCGCTGCTTGAAGCAGCGCCCCGTTTTGCATTCTCCGCGCAACGGCCAGGCGAGACGCGCAGCGCCCCACCCGCTTGCGTCAGGTCGCGCTGCCCGCGATCTTCGGCGTCGGCGTCTCGACGTCCCCGCACTGGGCGCGATGGCGCAGCGCATGATCGATCAGCACCAGCGCGAGCATCGACTCGGCGATCGGCGTCGCACGAATGCCGACGCACGGATCGTGACGGCCGAACGTTTCCACCGTCGCTTCGTCGCCCGCCTTCGTGATCGAACGCCGCGGCGTGCGGATGCTCGACGTCGGCTTGATCGCGATCGACACGGTGATGTCCTGCCCGGTCGAAATCCCGCCGAGCACGCCACCCGCATGGTTGCCGACGAAACCGCCCGGCGTCAGCTCGTCGCCATGCACCGAGCCACGCTGCGCGACGCTGTCGAAGCCCACGCCGATCTCGACGCCCTTCACCGCGTTAATGCTCATCATCGCCTTTGCGATGTCCGCATCGAGACGGTCGAACACCGGTTCGCCCCAGCCGACCGGCACGCCCGACGCGACGACGTCGATGCGCGCACCGATCGAATCGCCGTCCTTGCGCAGCGCATCCATGTACGCCTCGAGTTCCGGCACAACCGCCGCATTCGGCGAGAAGAACGGATTCTCGTGCACGTGCGACCAGTCGACGAACGGCACGTCGATCTCGCCGAGGCCGCTCATGTAGCCGCGCACCTCGACGCCGAAGCGCTCGCGCAGCCACTTCTTCGCGACCGCACCCGCGCCGACGATCGGCGCCGTCAGGCGTGCGGACGAGCGGCCGCCGCCACGGTAGTCGCGGATGCCGTACTTCTGCCAGTAGGTGTAGTCGGCGTGGCCGGGACGGAACGTCTCGACGATGTTGCCGTAGTCCTTGCTGCGCTGGTCGGTGTTGCGGATCAACAGCGCGATCGGCGTACCGGTCGTCACGCCTTCGAACACGCCCGACAGGATCTCGACCTCGTCGGCCTCCTGCCGTTGCGTCACGTGACGCGACGTGCCGGGCTTGCGGCGATCGAGCTCGATCTGGATGTCGGCTTCGGTCAGCCCCATTCCCGGCGGGCAGCCGTCGATCACGCAGCCGATCGCGGGACCGTGCGATTCGCCGAAGGTCGTGACAGTGAAAAGCGTGCCGAGGGTATTGCCGGACATGATGGAACCGCCCAAAGAGAAATGGACAAACCGACGCGCTGCCCGGGCCGCAGGCAGGTCGATCGTTTGCCGGTCGAGAAAAAGAGGTAAGCCGCTATTATGCCAGCCGTCCCGGGTACGCGGGCCGCGTGAACCGTTCGGACCACACCGGCCGGCCACGGGCACGGCCCGGAGCGACGATCGCAGACCCGCGCCGCGCCGGTCGAACGGGCCGGGTCGCGGCGGTCATTACGGCCCGGGGCAATGCCGCCGGGCCCGCCCCGCCTACTTCCGCGCGCCGCGCAGTTCGGTCACCGCGGCCTGCAGCGCCTCGGGCGTCGCAACCGACGCCGGGATCGGCTCGCCGACCGCCAGCGTCAGCCGGCTCATCACACCGCGCTTGATGGGGCGCGGCATCCGCGCATCGGAATGCCGCGAAAAATAGCTGCCCCACAGCCCGCGCAACGCCATCGGAATCACCGGCGCCGGCGTGCGACCCAGGATCTCCGTGATGCCGTGGTGGAACGTGTTGATGTCGCCCGTCTTCGTCAGCTTGCCTTCCGGGAAGATGCACACGAGTTCGCCTTCCTTCAGCGCGGCCTCGCATGCGTCGTACGCACGCGCGAGCATCGCGGGATCCTCGTGACGCGGCGCGATCGGGATCGCCTTCGCATGCCGGAACACCCAGCTCGCAAAGCGCGCCTTGAAGATCCGGTGATCCATCACGAAACGGATCGGGCGCGGGCTTGCCGCGGCCAGCACGAGCGCATCGACGTAGCTGACGTGGTTGCACACGAGCACGGCCGCCCCTTCTGCCGGGATCCGCTCCGCGTGCACGAGGCGAATCCGGTAGAAGGTGTGTACGAGCACCCATGCGACGAAGCGCAGCAGGAACTCGGGCACGAGCAGATAGATATACGTGGCGACGATCACGTTCAGGAGCGCCGTGACGAGGAACAGGCCGGGGATGTCGACTCCGGCCTTGGTCAGCCCCATCGCCATCACGGCCGACAGGATCATGAACAACGCGTTCAGGATGTTGTTCGCGGCGATGATCCGCGCGCGGTGCGTCGGTGCGCTGCGGCTCTGGATCAGCGCGTACAGCGGCACGCTGTAGAAGCCGCCGAACATCGCGAGCAGGAACAGGTCAGCCAGGATGCGCCAGTGGCGTGCACCGGCCAGGAATTCGCCGACCGACAGCAGATGGCCGGGCGAAGGCAGCGCGTGGCTCGCGAAATACAGCTCGATCGCAAATACGCTGATGCCGATCGAGCCGAGCGGCACGAGGCCGATCTCGACGCGTCGCTGCGACAGCCGTTCGCACAGCAGCGAGCCAAGGCCGATGCCGACCGAGAACGTCGCGAGCAGGATCGTGACGACGTCGGGGCTCGCGGACAGCACGTCCTTCGCAAAATTGAAGAACGACGTGAGGAACGTCGCGCCGACGAACCACAGCCACGAGATGCCGAGCAGGCTCAGGAACACGGTGCGGTTCTGGCGTGCGAGCCCGAGGTTGCGCCAGGTCTCGCTGACCGGATTCCAGTTGATCACGAGATCGGGCTGCGGCGCCGGCGTGGACGGCACGCGCTGCGCGACGAACCGCCCCGCAAGCGCGATGACGACGACGCTCACCGCGAGCACGCGCTCGCCGCTGCCTTCGATGCCCGCGGCCGCGCCGCCGATGATCGTGCCGATCAGGATCGCGATGAACGTGCCCATCTCGACGAGGCCGTTGCCGCCGACCAGCTCATGTTCGCCGAGATGCTGCGGCAGGTACGAATACTTGACCGGCCCGAACAGCGTCGAGTGCATCCCCATCATGAACGTGCACAGATACAGCAGCGTCGCGCTGTGCGTGACAAAGCCGGCCGCGCCGACCAGCATCAGCAGGATCTCGAAGGTCTTCACGAAGCGCGTGAGGGTTGCCTTGTCGTACTTGTCGGCGATCTGGCCGGACGTCGCCGAGAACAGCACGAACGGCAGGATGAAGATCGCGGAGATCAGGAACGCGGCCGTCTTCGCATCGACGCCGGAGAACCGCGCGGTGTGATAGGTGACGAGCGACGTGAAGCCGATCTTGAAGACGTTGTCGTTCAGTGCCCCGAGGAACTGGGTCGTGAAGAACGGGGCGAAACGGCTTTCGCGCAGCAGGTCGAACTGCGACGCGTGGGCACGCCGTTCGTCGCGCCGCTCCGAAGTGGCTTGCGTGTGATCGCTCATGCGGAATACGCGCGCGTCGTCTTGGCGAAGCTGCGCGGGCCTCGTGTTGTCGTTGAAAAAACGGCGGCGCAGGACAAGCCTGCGCCGCCGCATGCCGGATGGCGGCGCCCATGCAACAAGGTGCCGGGCGCGGCGTGGTTCACGGCTTGTGCGCTTCGGCTTCCGATTCCGGCCAGTCGCGGATGTACGCCTTCAGCATCCGGTTCTCGAAGCTCTGCGCCTCGACGACCGTCTTTGCGACGTCGTAGAACGAAATGACGCCCATCAGCACCTTCTTGTCGAGCACCGGCATGTAGCGTGCGTGGCGCTCGAGCATCATCCGGCGCACTTCGTTGACGTCGGTTTCCGGCGTACACGTGAGCGGCTCGTCCATCACCTTGCGCACCTGGACGTCGCCGATCGCGCCGCCGTTCACGTGCAGGCGCAGGATGATCTCGCGGAACGTCAGCATCCCGACGAGATCGCCGTACTCCATCACAACGAGCGAACCGATATCGTGTTCGGCCATCGTGTCGACCGCTTCGCGCAGCGGCTTATCGGGCGTCACCGTAAACAGCGTGTTGCCCTTCACTTTCAGAATATCGCTGACGCGCATCGTAGTCCCCTCATGCTTGAATGCAAAATCTCTTTCGATCCTATCGGAAAGCCTGTCAAAAGGAAAGCGCGGGCCCGTGCGGCGGGCCGCCCCCCGCTTGCGGACACGGGCCGCCCGCCGCACAATGACCGCATCGATGGCGGCCCGAGGAGACGTCCATGGCGCATACGCATTCCGAGCAATTCGCCAGCTTCGCGGATTTCTACCCGTATTACCTGAACGAACACCAGAACCTGACGTCGCGGCGGCTGCATTTCATCGGCTCGCTCGGCGTGATCGGCTGCGTCGCGATGGCGATCGCGACCGGCAACTGGCTGTGGCTGCCGGCGGCCATCGTCTGCGGCTACGGGTTCGCGTGGGTCGGACACTTCTTCTTCGAGAAGAACCGCCCGGCCACGTTCCGGCACCCGATCTACAGCCTGATGGGCGACTGGGTGATGTTCAAGGACATCTGCACGGGCAAGATCCCGTTGTAGCGGCCGGGCGCCCCGCTCACGCGGGCCGCGGCGGGCGTGCATGCGGGTCGGGCACGGTGCCCGGCGCCTGCCCCGGGATCGCCGCCGGCTGCGCACCCGCAAGCCGGTGCGCGGCGATCAGCGACGCGAGCGACACGTCAAAGCGGTCGCTCGACAGCACCGCAAGCAGCGCAGCGCCATCGACGTGGCTGCGGCGCCGCTGCAACTGGTAGGTCAGCTCCGTGCGGTCGATCACCAGCACGTCGAACAGCTGCGCGAGCGTCAGCTGCTCCGGGTTCGCGAGCAGGATGTAGCGCGGCGTGGTCTCGCCGCCGCCGTCCAGCCGCGCAATCCATTCCCGCTCCTCCATCGTCGTCAGCAAGCGCTGCGCGGTTTCCATGTCGCAGCGCAGCATGGTCGCGAGCCGCATCGCCGTGTAGCCGCGCTTGCCGACCGTGCGCGCTTCGGCGAGCCGCGCGAGCATTTCCAGCGCGTCGAGCAGGTCGCTGCCCGGATAGTGGATACGGTGGAACTGGCCGACGCGGATCGCCGGCAGCGCGGAGGCCACCATCGCGCCGAGCAGCGCGATGAACCAGCTCAGGTACACCCATAACAGGAACACGGGCAGCGCCGCGAACGCGCCATAGACGGCCGTATAGGTCGGAATGCGCCGCACGTAGTAGCCGAAGCCACGCTTCGCGAGTTCGAATGCCACGGCCGCGAACAGCCCGCCGATCACGGCGTCGCGCCATGCGACCGTGCAGTTCGGCAGGTACACGTACAGCAGCGTGAACGCGAGCACCGTCAGCGGCAACGATACGAGCGCGAGCAGCCACTCGACGATCGATGTCGACGGCGCGGCGCCCGTAAACGCCAGCGACTGCGTGAACAGGTACGACGAGATCGACAGGCTCACGCCGAACAGCAGCGGGCCGAGCGTGATCAGCGCCCAGTACGCGAGCACGCGCTGCGCGAACGGCCGCGGCTTGCGCACGCGCCAGATCAGGTTGAACGCCGACTCGATCGTCATCATCGTCATCACCGACGTGACGACGAGCACGATCAGGCCGGCGGTCGTCAGCCCCTTCGCCTTCGACGCGAACTGGTTCAGGTACTTGAAGATCTGGATGTTGAACTGCGCAGGCATCAGGTGATCCGCGAGGAACCCCTGCAGCGATATCTGGAACGACGCGAACATCGGGAACGCGGTGAACAGCGCGAACGCGACCGTCACGAGCGGCACGAGCGCCAGCATCGTCGTGAACGTCAGACTGCCCGCCACTTGCGGGATGCGATCCTCGGCGCTGCGCCGGGCCGCGAACTGCGCGAGGCGCTTGATGGTGTCGAGATCGACGCTCAACTTCGGCAAACGGCTTCTCCTTCTTGATGCCGCGCGCCCGACGGCGCGCCGCCGTCGCGCTGCGCGACGGCTTCAGCCCCTATAATAGCCGCTCGATTCCAGCAGGGGCCGACTGCACCGGGCACGCGCGCGGCCGCACGCGGCTCCGTAGCCCATGAAAGACATTCTCGTCCTCTATTACAGCCGTCACGGCGCCACGCGCGATCTCGCGCTCGCGATCGCGAACGGCATCGACAGCGTGCCGGGCATGCAGGCCCGCATCCGCACCGTGCCGCCCGTATCGGCCGTCTGCGAAGCCACCGCCCCCGACATTCCCGCCGACGGCCCGCCGTACGCGGAACTGCGCGATCTCGAGGAATGCGCGGGCCTCGCGCTCGGCTCGCCGACCCGCTTCGGCAACATGGCCGCCTCGCTCAAGTATTTCCTCGACGGCACGACACCGCAATGGCTGTCGGGTGCGCTGACCGGCAAGCCGGCCAGCGTGTTCACGTCGACGGGCAGCCTGCACGGCGGCCAGGAATCGACGTTGCTGTCGATGATGCTGCCGCTGCTCCATCACGGGATGATGATCGTCGGGATCCCGTACACGGAATCCGCGCTCACCACGACGCGCACCGGCGGCACGCCGTACGGCGCGTCGCACGTCGCGCAGCACGATCGCTCGGCAGCCGCCGGGCTGTCGGCGGACGAAAAGGCGCTCGCGGCTGCGCGCGGCGTGC
>NZ_JAAGPE010000410.1:0-6656 GCF_017104605.1 Burkholderia sp. Ac-20384
AATGAGCGATGCAATGAGCGGCGCTCGTGCGACGCGATAGCGGCAGGAAAAGGTTCGCGAGAAACGCATTCCTCCGCGATGCTGATAACGGTGTGAAGATAACTTCGTTTGCCGGCGCAAGGCCGGGTGATAGCGTCTCGATACGCGCCGTTGCTGGCGCAACCCGATTCCGATCCCGGCTTACCCCATACGCAGGGCTGCACAAGCGGCCCGGAGGCAATGCTATGTCTTCATCCCTGGCGCTCGTGCGCGACGTGTCTTCCTTCGAGTCCGGCAACGCCGCCGATGCGCGGGCGTCCGCGTCGCTCGACGTTCTCGAACAGGTCGTTGGCGTGAACCTCGCGCGGTTGCGCGCCGAGCGGCAACTGTCGCTCGATGCGCTCGCACGGCTGTCCGGCGTGTCGCGTGCGATGCTCGCGCAGATCGAGTCGGCGCGCAGCGTGCCGTCGATCAAGGTGCTCTGCAAGATCGCCGCGGCGCTGAAGGTCTCGGTCGCCGCATTCCTGCGCCGCCATGCGGTGAATGGCTTCGAGCATCTGGCGGCCGAGCGCGCGTCGCGGGTCGTCAGCTCGAACGGCCGCTTCTCGGCGCGCGCGCTGTACCCGGAAGGCGAGCCGGCCGCGGCCGAATTCCACGAGCTGCGGATCGCGCCGCTGCATACGGAGCCCGGCGCCCGCCGCGCACCCGGCACGACGGTCAACCTCGTCGTCAGCGAGGGCACGCTCGAAGTCAGCGTGCATGAGCGCCGCCAGTTGCTTGCCACCGGCGATGCGATCGTGTTCGATGCTGACCAGCCGTACAGCCTGCGCAACCCGGGCGACAGCGAAGCGCGTGCGTTTCGCGTGACGGTGAGCCCCGAGGTGCCGCCGCGCTGGCTGGTGCCCGATGCGGCGCACGCAGCACATGCCGCGCACGCGGCCGGCTGATCGCGCAACGCAGGTCGCACGGAAGCGGGCTGCGTTCGCGTCGCTCGGGCGCGATCGCAGGTCGCTCGTCGGCCGTTTGGACGATGCCGTTAGACGGAGTCGTCAGTAAGGTTTTAGAGGGTGTTCGCTGCGCCGCGCGCGCAGCTGTTGTATGCTTGGCCCGCCGCAGATGGGGTTGCTCCATCCGGCAATCAGTGCGTCTTCAGGGCGGGGCGAAATTCCCCACCGGCGGTAGGCTGGCGTAAGCCGGCGAGCCCGCGAGCGCCCGCGCATCCGCGCGGGGTCAGCAGATCTGGTCGAATGCCAGAGCCGACGGTCATAGTCCGGATGAGAGAAGATGTGCAGATAGTCATGTCCGTCAGGGCCGCTTTGCCGTGCGTGCGAAGCGGGTTGTCGTTCTGTCTGTTTGCAATGCCCTGAAACGTTTTTCGCCCAAATCGTATTCGCGAGGAGCGTTTCACATGTCCTTGATGTCCATTTCGTCGGCACCCGCCGACGCCTTTGCCGATCTCCCGTTGCTGGATTCCGAACCGGTGCCGCCGCGCATCGCCGCCGCGCTCGAAGCGATGCGCGCAGGCCGTGCGGTCGTGCTGCAGGACGACCACGACCGCGAGAACGAAGCCGACCTGATCGTTGCCGCCGAGCGCATCACGCCCGAGACGATGGCGCTGCTGATCCGCGAATGCAGCGGCATCGTGTGCCTGTGCCTGACCGACGACACGGTGCGTGCGCTCGAGCTGCCGCCGATGGTGCAGACCAACGAGAGCCGCAACGGCACCGCGTTCACCGTATCGATCGAGGCACGCGAGGGTGTGCATACGGGCGTATCGGCGGCCGATCGCGTGACGACGATCCGCGCGGCCATCGCAGAAGGTGCGAAGCCGCACGACATCGTGCGTCCCGGCCACGTGTTTCCGTTGCGTGCGCAACCGGGCGGCGTGCTGGCACGCCGCGGTCACACCGAAGGCACGGTCGACCTGTCGATCCTCGCGGGCCTGAAGCCGGCCGGCGTGCTGTGCGAGCTGATGAATCCGGACGGCACGATGACGCGTGGCGACGATGTCGAGCGTTTCGCGCAACAGCACGGGCTGCCGATGCTGACGATCGCGGAACTCGTCGAGTTCCGCGAGGCGCTGGCCGCCGCGCGCGAGCGCTGCTGCGAGCCGGCCTGAGGGAAAGGAAGGCGGGCGCGTTCGCGCCCGTGGCACGGCGTGCGTGAACCGGCGCACGCCGGATCGGCCCGATCAGCCTGGTCGGGCCGTCAAAAGCATCAGGACTGCACGTCGCCGAATTCGCCGCGCATGCCGGCTTCGACGAACGCCGGCAGTTCGTCCATCTTGCGCATGATTCGCGTGATGCCCATCGCGCGAAGCGCGTCCGCGTAGTTGTCGGGGATGTGGCTCGCGCCGACGAACGCGATCGTCTTCATGCCCGCCGCACGCGCGGCATTCAACCCCGACACGCTGTCCTCGACGACGATGCAGCGCTCCGGCGCGACGCCGAGCGTGTGCGCCGCATGCAGGTACACATCGGGGTAGGGCTTCGGCCGCGCTACCTGCTCGGAACTGAACACGCGCTCACCGAAGATCTCGGTGAGCGACGCACGCTTCAGCGAGCTGCGCACGCGCGCGAGCCGGCTGTTCGACACGACGGCCACCGGCAGGGTCACCTTCAGCAGCGCGTCGCGCACGCCGGAGATCGGCGCGAGCGATTGCGCCAGCGCGCTCTCGATGTTGTGCTCGATGGTCTCGATGAAGTTGGCTGGCATCTCGATCCCGAAGCGGGATTCGATTCCCGCCAGGAAGCGCGACGTCTGCTGGCCGAACGCCGACTTGGCGGCGGCTTCGAAATCGAGATTCGGGAACGTGGCGGACAGCGTGTCGAGCAGGACGCGGTCGGCGATGACTTCGCTGTCGACGAGCACGCCGTCGCAGTCGCAGATGAGGTGATCGAGCATGGTGGTGAAAAAGCGGAATGTCGGCGACGCAGATCAATTCGCCATCATACGTGCTTTCACGCCTACGCCGCGCGACGCCTCGGCAAATTTTCCCGATGCGACGGCGTGCTCGCTGCAGGCCGTCCCGGTGTGCGGCCGATCGTCCGGCGGCGGCCCGCTCGCGCGGTGTGCCGCCGCTTGCTACCGGTGACGTTACAGCTCGATTACGCGCCCCGTTTTCCATGACGTCATCGCGGCCTCGGCCAGTTCGAGCGCGGCGAGCCCGTCGTCGATCGTCGTGCGGACCGGCGTGCCGTCGCGCAGCGCGTCGACGAAGTGCGCGATCTCGGCCGCATACGCATGCCGGTAGCGATCGAGGAAGAACGGCTCCGGCACATCCGTCGCGATGCCGGCCGCGAGCCACGCGCTCACTTCGGTCGGCCGCACGTTGCCGGCCTGCAGCATCCCGTGGCTGCCGAGCAGCTCGAAACGCTGGTCGTAGCCGTAGGCCGCGCGCCGCGACGTGTTGATCTGGCACAGCAGCCCGCGCCGCGTGCGGATCGTCACGGCGGTCGAATCGATGTCGCCTGCATCGTGCACGGCCGGATCGGTCAGGCAGCTGCCGGTCGCGTGCAGCGTCTGCGCTTCGTCGCCGAGGATCCAGCGGAACACGTCGAAATCGTGGATCAGCATGTCCTTGAAGATGCCGCCGGAGCTGCGGATGTAGTCGACGGGCGGCGCGCCCGGGTCGCGGCTCGTGACGACCAGCATTTCAGGCGCACCGATCTCGCCGCGCTCGACGCGCGCCTTCAGAGCGGCGAACGTCGGGTCGAAGCGGCGCTGGAAGCCGATCATGCAGGTCACGCCGCTGCGCCGGACGACGTCCGCGCATACACGCGAGCGCTCGACGGTCAGGTCGACGGGCTTCTCGCAGAACACGGCCTTGCCCGCATTCGCCGCCGCGACGATCAGGTCGGCATGCGTGTCGGTGCTCGATGCGATCACGACCGCCGTAACCGCCGGATCGCCGAGCGCGCGTTCTACGTCGGCCACCTGCGCGCCGTGCGCGTGGGCCAGCGCTTCGGCCGACGGCGCGTGCCGGTCGACGACGTACTTCAGCTTCGCACCCGGATGGCGCGCGAGATTCGCCGCGTGGATCTTGCCGATGCGTCCCGCGCCGAACAACGCGAATTCGATCATTCCGTTCTCCTGTTGATTTCGTGGTTTTCCGCCGGCGCGTGGTTCGAGTCGACCGCACGCCGTGGCGGCAGTCATCGAGCCGCCAGCTCACCGCGCACGTAGTCGATGCTCGAACGCAGCCGGTCCTCGATGTCGTCGGCTTCGGCGATTTCGTTTGCGAACGGCTCGAACGAGAACGCGCCGCGATAGCCGCGCGCGAGCAGTTCGCGCAGTTGCCGGATATTGCCGAGCCGGTCGGCGTCGCCGACCAGCACGCGATGGCCGTCGCGCATCCGGTCGACCGGCAGGTCGTCTTCCTCGACGCCCGAGATGTGCACGAGGCCCGTCAGGTTCGGAAAGAAGATGTCCTCGCCCGACAGGTGGTGGTGAAACGTGTCGTGCACGAGCCGGAACACCTGCTCGCCCGCCGCGTCGTAGATGCCCTTCACCGCATCCGACTTGCGACGCAGCGCGCATTCCTCGAAACCGAGCGGCTCGATGAAGCCGAGCAGGCCACGCGCGTCGAGGATCGGCTTGAGCGCCTTCAGCGCCTTCACGAGGTCCGCATGGCGCTCGTCCGCGCCGCGCGTGTCGCTCCGGCTGTTGGTCGGGCACAGCACCAGCGCACGCGCGCCGCATTGCGCCGCATAGTCGGCCAGCACGGTCGCCTCGTCTGCGCGCTCGGCGTTCCATTGCTCGAAGCGCTGCAGCGCGTTGATCGTCAGGATCGTCACGCCGCCGGCTTCGGCCGTCGCGCGCACGGCGGTGGCCGGCGTGCCGTCGGCGATCTCGACGCCGTCGAGATCGTTGCGGATCTCGATCGTGTCGACGCCGAGGCGCCGGCATAGCGCGACGTAACGGTCGAACGGCAAGCGCGGTGCGCTCATCCGGTTCAGCGAAAAATGGAAGGCCTGCGTCATCGTTCTGTCCTTGGGGTTCGAGTGGGGGGCGGGGTTCGAATCAGGTGCCGGTGCGCGCGAGGTCGGCTGTCGGTGGCGCGGCGAGGGTGTGCCACGTGTCGCGCAGCCAGTGCGCGCACGCGACGTTGTTGTCGAAGATCGAATAGCGTGCGCCGCCGCCGTAGTCGGGGAACGGGATGAACTCGCAGCTGATCTGCTCGACGCGCGCCGGTTGTACGCCGGCCTGCGCGTGCAGCAACTGCCGAAGCGCGGCCTTCCACGTGTCGAGTGCCGCCGCGTGCCATGCGGCGTGATAAGCGCCCGGTGCGGGTGCGACGAACGGATACTGGATGCCGCGCCCGGGCCGGCCGTCGGCGCGGCGCATCCACGGGTTGTCCGGATTGTTCGGCATCACGCTGCGCGCATGCGCATGCCGGACCCAGCCGCGCGCGATCCAGTCGGTGTAGAGGGCGTCGGGCGATGCCGGGTCGAGCAACCGGCGGCCGTCGTCGGCCGCGTCGTGCATGCCCGATGCGTCGAGCTCGGCGCGATTGCCGATCTTGAACAACAGGTGCGAATGATCGAGCGTGATCCGGAACGGCACGCCGGCTTGTTCGACAAGCCGCGCGACACGTGCGACGCGCGTGAAACCCTCGCTCCACATGTCGACGTGCACTTCGAGGCTCGGCAGGCAGCCGGCTCGCTCGCCGCGCTCGTAGGCGCGCAGGTAGAAATCGGCGACTTCGCGGTCGGACAGCGGATGGCCGTCCGCGTGATGCGCATGCAGCTGACAGTTGAGCGCCGTGCTGCCGAAACGCGCGCCCGCGTCGACGATCTCGGCGACGTGTGCTTCATCGCGCCCCGCGCACCAGATGCCGCCGATCACGCGAATCGGCAGCGCATGACGTTCGACCAGCGTGAAATACGGCGACAGGTCTTCGCCGCGCGCCGGATTCTTTTCGACATAGTCGAATACGCCGGCGCCGGCGACCATCCGGAAGCGTTCGGCGGGCGCGGGCAACGGCAGGCCGTCGTGTTCGAGCACGCCGTCGAGGTTCACGCCGATGAGGATCGGTTCAGCCATCGTCTCCTGTCCGCCATTGTCGTGGGATTGGCTGCCCAATGTACGGATGCGGGGCGCGGGTTGCATGACAAACGTTGACGAAAAATCGCCAATGCGGCGGTCGATTTTTTCGCAACGCGGATGCGGCGCGACAGACGGTGTGCCGGGCGTTGGAATTCAGGCCGGCAGGTAGGCGCTCGTCCTCACGTTTGCCGGGCAGAACACGCGGAATTCGACGGGATCGACCGGCGGCGGCTGTTCGACGATCCCGCACGCATGCAGCACGTGCTGCAGCGCGGAAATCACCTGCCCGTCCGGATCCTGGTCGATCGCGAGATCCATCGCGCCGGCTTCGATGAAGGTGCGGTGCAGGTCGATCATCTCGTGGCCGATCCACACGACCTTGCCGGCCGCGCCGGCCTTGCGCAGCGCCGCTTCGATGCCGGCCGAGCCAGCGCCGCTGTTGTAGATCGCGACCACGTCGTCGTGGGCCTGCAGCGCCTTCGTCACCGCGCGGTAGCAGCGGTCGTCCTGGTCGAGCGTCTCGACCGGCTCGTCGTCGCAGCGGACGGCGGCGAACGCTTCGGCGAGCTGGTCGCGGCAGCCGGCCATCCGGTCCGCGTGCGCGCGGTAGCCCATGCGCCCGCCGAGCA
>NZ_JAAGPE010000411.1:0-233 GCF_017104605.1 Burkholderia sp. Ac-20384
TCTGCGCTTTTGTCAGTTCTAGGTTACCATTGTTGTCCACAAATATTATTTGTCTTACAGTTTTCTAGGTTCGCTCATGCTCTGTGTTCAACTTTTGTGCTATGTGGTATCATATTGTTTTTATGTGTTCTTCTTTACGATTGGACCCATCTTGTATATCTCATTGCTTGGTTTGTACTCACTTTCTTCTTTTCTGGATTGTTCAATTAGACTCCTATTTTTTTTTTTTTTTT
>NZ_JAAGPE010000412.1:0-6320 GCF_017104605.1 Burkholderia sp. Ac-20384
TCGGCGCTGGCGCGCGCCGGCCGTCGAATACGCGTCGAGCTTGCGCACCACGGTCTCGAAATCCTCGTACGAGTAGTGCATCAGCTTGCCGGACAGGCGCTGCGCGGCGCCCTCGAACACGAGGCGCTCGTGCACGAGATCGTCCGAGAAGCGCGCGGCGCCGCGCCGGAACAGGCGCGGGATCCAGTCCGGATACCAGCCGCTGTGATGGATCCACTGGCCGCAGAAGCTCGACAGCCGGTCGACCGCATAGACCTGCGCGGCCGGCGCGCGGATCGTGTCGCGGATCGACTGCGCGAGTTCCGGGGTGACGACTTCATCGGTATCGAGGGACAGGACCCAGTCGGTGTCGAGCGCGTCGAGCGCGCGGTTCTTCTGCGGGCCGAAGCCCGGCCAGTCGCGCTCGACGATCACGCGCGCGCCGTGCGCCTGCGCGATCGCGACGGTATCGTCGGTGCTGCCGCCGTCGATGACGACGACGTCGTCGGCGAACGACAGCGCGGCAAGGCACTGCGCAAGCCGCGCGGACGCGTTGAGGGCGATGAGGGCGACGCCGAGGGAGGGTTCAGCCATGAAATCGTCGGAAGGCGGAGAAAACGGTGAGCGGCAGTATACCCGCGGCCCGGCCGCCGCCCGTATCGGCCATGACCGTGCCGGCCGGGGCGGTGCGGCTATAATGTTGAGCCCTTTTCGGCACCCGCCCGACAGGGCGACATCCCGGGCGGCCACGTCCGGGTGCCGCTTCGCGGCTCAAGAAGGATTGCCTTGGAAACCCAGAACACTCTTCGCAAACCGATGGACGGTACGGGCACCTCGCCCGTGACGGTCCTCAAGCGCCTGTGGCCGTACATCCGGCCGCTGATCGGCATCGTGGTGCTCGCCGTGATGACGATGGGCGTCGTCGCGGCCACCGAGGCCGGGATCCCGGCGCTGCTCAAGCCGCTGCTCGACCACGGCTTCGGCTCGCATGGCAGCGACAGCGCGAAATGGTACGTGCCGATGGCCGTGATCGGGCTCGCGCTCGTGCGCGGCGTGTCGCAGTACGCGTCGAATTACCTGCTCAACTACGTGTCGAACCGCATCCTGCTGCAACTGCGGCTCGAGATGTTCCAGCGGATGCTGCACACGAGCGCGTCGTTCTTCCAGCGCGAGACGGCGAGCACGGTGATCAACGCGATCGTGTTCGAGGTCAACCAGATCCTGTCGGTGCTGACCGGCGTGATGGTCACGCTCGTGCGCGATTCGCTGACGGTGATCTTCCTGCTCGGCTACCTGTTCTACCTGAACTGGCGGCTCACGCTGATCGTCGCGGTGATCCTGCCGGGCATCGGCTGGCTCGTCAGCAAGATCAACCGCCGCCTGCGCCGCCTGAACCGCGAGCACCAGACGCTGACCAACGAGCTGTCGTACATCGTCGAGGAGACGGTCGGCGGCTACAAGGTCGTCAAGGTGCACAACGGCGAAGCGTACGAGATGGACCGCTTCACGCAGATGAGCAAGCGCCTGCGCGGCTACGCGATGCGCATGACGATCTCCGGCGGCCTCGCGCAGCCGCTCACGCAGTTCCTCGCGTCGATCGCGCTCGCGGTCGTGATCACGATCGCGGTCGTGCAGTCGTCGAACGACCAGACGACGGTCGGCGGCTTCGTCGCGTTTGTCACGTCGATGCTGCTGGTGATCTCGCCGCTCAAGCACCTGATCGACGTCAACCAGCCGCTGCAGCGCGGGATGACGGCCGCCGAGCTGATCTTCGGGCTGATCGACGAACCGGCCGAGCCGCAGGGCGGCGGCCGGCCGCTGGCACAGTCGCGCGGCGACATCGAGTTCCGCAACGTGTCGTTCGACTACGGCGCGGCCGAGCGGCCGACGCTCGACCGCATCTCGTTCAAGGTCGCGCCCGGTGAAATGATTGCGCTCGCGGGCCCGTCCGGCAGCGGCAAGACGACGCTCGTGAACCTGCTGCCGCGCTTCTTCGACCCGACCGACGGTGCAATCCTGGTCGACGGCGTGCCGGTTGCCGACTACGACCTCCACGCATTGCGCAGCCAGATGGCGATGGTCAGCCAGGACGTCGTGCTGTTCAACGACACGATCGCCGCGAACGTCGCGTACGGGCAGACGCCCGACCGCGCGCGCGTGCAGGCCGCGCTCGAGGCCGCGAACCTTGCCGATGCGGTCGCCGCGATGCCCGACGGGCTCGACACGCTCGTCGGCGGCAACGGGATGCGGCTGTCCGGCGGCCAGCGCCAGCGGCTCGCGATCGCGCGTGCGATCTACAAGGACGCGCCGATCCTGATCCTCGACGAAGCGACGTCGGCGCTCGACTCGGAATCGGAGCGCCACGTGCAGGCCGCGCTCGAACGGCTGATGGAAGGCCGCACGACGCTCGTGATCGCGCACCGGCTGTCGACGATCGAGCGCGCGGACCGCATCCTCGTGCTCGAGGCCGGCAAGATCGTCGAAGAGGGCAGCCACGACGAATTGCTGCGCCACGGCGGCCTTTACGCGCACCTGCACCGGATCCAGTACCAGCAGCAGGCGGCGTAACGCACGGTCATGTGCGCGGTCATGCGACCCCGCGAAACCATGTGCTAGTCTTCATCGGGTAGTCCGAGTGGTTTCGTTCGACGTGACAACACGGAGGGAAGGCACGATGAAGAAGATGCACGGGATGATGCTGGCCGCGGTGATCGCGGCGGGTTTCGCCGCGCCGGCCGCGATGGCGCAGGACCACGACAACCGCAACGACCAGGGCGACCATGGCATGCAGCACGGCCATGGCCCGAAACGCATGCCGCCGGGCCAGATGCGCCACGAGGAAGACGTGCCGCCGCGCTGGGCCGACCAGCCGCGCCGCGAGTGGCACAAGGGCGACCGGCTGCCCCCCGAGTTCCGCGATCGTCAGTACGTGATCGACGACTGGCGCGGCTATCACCTGAGCCCGCCGCCGCGCGGCTATCAATGGGTCGGCGTCGGCGGGGATCACCTGCTGGTGCAGATCGGTTCCGGCATCGTGCTGCGGATCGGCGACTGACCTGGCCGACGGCCCGGCACGGATCGCGATGCCGCGATGCGCGCCGGGCAGCCGGTTCACCGCGTCACTTTGCCGCTGCGTGGCGGAACCAGCGGCGCTCGATTTTCGACATCACCCAGCACACGCCCAGCGCACACACGGTGCCGAGCGTGACCTCGCCGAGCCGCATCAGCGGAATGTCCCACAGCGGGCCATCGCCCGGAAACAGCAGCACGATCGTCGCGGTCACGCCGCCGAGCCGTGCCGCGCTGCCGACATTCAGGCACCAGCAGCAGACGATCACGACCGCGACGGTAATCGCATACGCGACGAGGCGGTCGCCGCCGAGCGCCGCGCCGGCGAAGCCGAGCACGCCGCCGACCATCGCGCCGACGAACTGGTCGCGCGACAGCGACATCGTGTCCGAGTAGTTGTGCTGCGTGACGGCGATCGCGGTGATCGCCGCCCACACGGCCTGCTCGGTGTGCAGCGCGCGGCTGATCACGTACGCGAGGCATGCGCCGCATACGGCCTGCAGCGCCATCAGCCCGCCTTGCGCGAGCCGTTCGCTGAATGACAGCCCCTTGAACAGATCGAAGATCGACTGCTGGATCTGCTGGCGGGCTTCGTTGAGTGTCCTGATCGTATCCATCATGCGTTGGCCAAGAAGCGGGTAACGGCGGCGCGCCGGTGTCAGCGCGCCTGTTCGGGCGATGCGGCGGCCGGTTCGTCGGCGGCCGAGTCGCCGTTCTCGACGCGCGTTTCGGGCATCACGAGCCAAACCAGCAGCACCGCGAGCGCACCGGCGCCCGCGAGCCCGAAGAAGCTCACGGCGTTGCCGAAGTGATCGGCGACGTAGCCGGCCGCGGCGGTGCTGAGCGTCGCGCCGATCCCGGCCGCGAGCCCGAACAGCCCGATGCACAGGTTGTAGCGGCCCTTGCCGCCCGCGACGTCGGCGGCGATCAGCGGCAGCATCACGCCGAACACGGCCGCGCTGATGCCGTCGAGCATCTGCACCGGCACCAGCAGGTACGGGCTGCTCACGCCGGCGAACAGCAGCGCGCGCACCGGCAGCGCCGAGAACCCGAGCAGCAGGATCGGCCGGCGCCCCCAGCGTTGCGCGGAGCGGCCGACCCACGGCGACAGCATCGCGACGATCGCCTGCGGTACGATGATGCACGCGGCGATCACGAGCTGCACGTTCTCGCCCATCCCGGCCGTGACTTCGCCGGCCGCGAGGTTCAGCATCGCCGCGTTCGACAGGTGGAACAGCACGACGCATGCCGCGAAGATCAGCATCCGGCGGTCGCGCAGCAGCTCGAGCAGCGTTTCGCGTTCGCCGGCTTCGTCGTGGTCGTCAGGCTTCGACGACTGCGGGATCACCTCGTGGGTCGGCTGGATCATCGCGAGTGCGAACAGCGCGGGCAGCGCGAGCACGGCGGTCAGCCAGAACACCGCGCGTGCGGAGAAGTATTCGCCGGTGAGCCCCATCAGGCCCGCCGCGACGGCGCTGCCGATTGACGCCCAGCGCGCGTTGCGGCCGAGCCGGTCGCCGAGGTCGGCGCGGCCGACGAGCGAGAACGAGATCGCGGCCATCGCCGGCACGAGCATGCAGCTCGCGAAGCCGTGGAACACCTCGGCGGCGATCACCGGCACGATCGTCGGGCTCGACGCGAGCAGCACCGCGGACAGGATGATGGCCACGATCGCCCACGCGGCCGCGCCTTTCTTGTTCTTCAGCGCATCGACGGCCGCGCCGCCTGGCACCTGGCTGACCATCGCGCTGATCGTGCCGATCGACAGCACCATGCCGATCTCGCCCTGCGTCCACTTGTGCGACGCGAGGTAGGACGCGATGAACGGACCGAACCCTGTTTGAACGTTTGCAACGAAGAAGTTGAGCCAGTCGAGGGACCGGAGACTGCGTACGCTGACGGAATGCTTGATCGTCATCGGGTCGCACTCGCAGACGAAGCCGGCACCGGTGCCGGGGCAACGGGCGGGAAGACCGCGACGATCGGCTTGTCGGCCGCGTAGGGCGGCGATGCCTTGATCTGTGCGTCGTTCAGGTCGAGCTGCGGGTGCAGCGCCTTGTCGCGCGTGACGAAGCGCAGTGCGCCCCAGCTCGCGGCGATCGAACGGCGGTCGGTATTGACGAGGCCGCCGAGGTCGAGCACGACCGCCTGCGGCTGCGACGCGCGGTCGATCAGCACGTCGACGATGCGGCCGATTTTCGTGCCGTTCGGGCGCTCGACGTCGCTGTCGAGCATCGGCAGTCGCGTCGCGGGCGAGGCCGCGGCCGAACCGGACAGCGGCACGGCCTTGGGCCGTGCGGCAGGCGGCAGGTCGCCCGACGGCACGTCGAGCACGATCGGCTCCTGTTTGCCGCCCGGCGTGAAGCGGAACACGTTCCACGGGAAGATGACCTTGCGGTCGCCGACGCCCATGAAGCCCTGCAGGTTGACGATCATCTCGCGCGGCTTGCCGCTCGCGTCGGTCACCATGTCGACCGCGCGGCCGATCACCTTGCCGTTGCGGCGCGCGACTTCGCTGTCGAGCAGCGCGTGGATCTGGGTGCGGTCGAGCGGGCGCGTCGCGACGATCGGCGGCGGCGGAGGCGGCGGCGGTGTCGGCGATTCGGGGCGCTGCACGGGCTTCGGCCGCGCGACTTCGCGGTGCGGCTTCTTCGGCGCTTCCGGTTCCCCCGGGTGCGTCGGCGCGGGCACGGGCGGCATCGTCAGCGGTTCGCCGGCGGTTTCCTCGATGGGCTCGACGAGCGCCTCGCTGATCGGCGCGGGCGGGTTCTGGACCGGCAGCAGCCCGCAGCCGGACAGCAGCGCGGCGGCGGCGAGAATCAGGAATACCGTCGAGGACGGCAACGACTTGCGGGATGCGGGAAACGGAAGTCCGCCGCTCATTGACACTCACTCCATGGGTCGGGGGCGGCCCGAGGGCACGCGGCTGGCGATGGATGGCGGGTGCGGGCGGCGCACCACGCGAGGTGAGATTTTAACGTGTCTTGCTTTCAGGTCCGATTTCGATGGCTTGCTGGAGGCGGACTGTCGGGAAAAGGAAGGGATCGCGGGGTGGGGGAAGCGGCTGGATGCCGGCTTCGGCTTCAGTTGAGGCCAAGGCCAAGGCCAAGGCCAAGGCGCCCGATCGTCTGCGACGATGCGGGCGCCGTGCCGGCCGGCCGCTTACTTGACCAGCGCGCCGAGCGTCGTCGTCACGGGGGCGAGCACGCCGCCGCCCGTCTTCGAGAGCGCGCCGGTGCCGCTGCCGCCCGTCAGCCCTGCGACGGGCGAGC
>NZ_JAAGPE010000413.1:0-6416 GCF_017104605.1 Burkholderia sp. Ac-20384
TCCCGGTCACGCCGGGGCGCGTCGCGACCTGCACAACCTTCTCGAACATGATGATGAACGGCGAGTTCGCGAGCACGGCCTTCTGCAGCGCTTCGTAGCGCTGCGCGCGCTTCGCGGGCGACGGCTCGACGAGTGCGGCCTCGGTGTCCTTCGTCAGTTGCGGAATGTCCCAGCTGTTGCGCCATGCGAGCATCTTCGTCGGCGACTGGTCGGAGTTGTCCGGATTCCACGCGAAGCCGCGCGCATTGCTGTTCGGGTCCATGTAGTCGGGCGACCATTCGCCGATGAAGATGTCGTGCTGGCGCGCGCGATACTTGCCGATCGCCTGCTTCGCATCGCCCGGAATCAGCTTCACGCGGATGCCGCCCTGCGCGAAGTTCGCCTGCAGCGCCTGCGCGATCTCGAGGTACGGATAGTCGTTCGGCATGTCCATCGTCACGTCGAAGCCGTTCGGCAAGCCGGCCTTCGCGAGCAGCGCCTTCGCCTTCGCGACGTCCTGCTTGTAAGGCCGCGCGTTCGACGTGCCGAGGAAGCCTTCGGGCAGGAAGGTTTCATGCACCTTGTAGGTCGTGCTGACGATGTTGCGCTGGATGCCGTCGTAGTCGACGAGCCATTTCATCGCCTGCTGCACCTCGGGTTTCGCGAGGTTCGGGTTCTTCGTGTTCAGGCTCAGGTACAGCAGCGCGGACACCGGCCACGACGTGACCTTGATCTTGCCGGCCTTCGTCAGCGCGGCGAGGCTGTCGGGGCTCAGGTTGCGCGCGGCATCGGCGTCGCCGTTCTCCAGCAGCAGCCGCTGCGCGGATGCTTCGGGCACGTGGCGCAGCACGACGCGCTTCATCGGGTACGGCGTGCGGTATTTCTCGAAGCGCTGCAGCACGATGGTCTCGTTGGGCGTCCACTTCACGAGCTGGTACGGGCCCGAGCCCGCGTCGTTGGTGCGCAGCCAGCCGCTGCCGAAATCGTTGCCCTGCTGGTGCGACAGCAGCAGCTTCTTGTCGAAGACCGATGCCGGGCACGCGCTCAGCACGTTGAGCACGAAGCTCGGCGCGTACTTGCGATCGGTTTCGAGCACGACGGTCTGCGGATCGACCACGCGCACCTTCTGCATCACGTTCGCCTTCGTGAGGCCGAGATCGGCGAGCACGCCGGCCGGCCCCTTGTCGAGCAGGATGGTGCGCTGCAGCGACCACGCGACGTCGTCGGCGGTCACCGGGTTGCCGGAATGGAACGTGAGGCCGGGGCGCAGCTTGAACGTATAGGTCACGCCGTCGGCGCCGACCGTCCACGATTGCGCGATCTGCCCGTCGAAGCGCGTCGGGTCCTTCAGGTCGACGCGCACCAGACGTTCGTAGGTGTTCGCGACATACTCGGACGGCACCAGCTCGTAGATCCCGCTCGGGTCGAGGGTCGTGAATTCGCCGAGCTGCGTGGCGACGACGAAGATGCCGGGCGGCGTGGCCGCCTGCGCCGGCAATGCCGGAACAAGCGCGACGAGCGCGGCGCTGACGAACAGGCGGGACAGCAGGTGCTTCATGCGGGCTCCGTGGAAAGGGAATCGTGGGTGCGATTCTCTCATCGACGGCCGCCCGGATGAAAATATTCGGCGTGCGCGCCGGCGGGTTGGCGCGCAGGAGCGAGCCGGGCGGATGCCCGGCATCGGCAGGTTCGGATCAGATCGCGCAGCGCGCGATCGCGAAGCGCATCGCTTCCTCGGCCGGCTCGTTGCCCGAGCCGCGCACGACCTTGATGACGGAGCCGTTGCCCGACGGCGTCAGCGTGACGAAGTACGAGTTCGAGCCGACGGAGATATCGGTCACGCCGTTGTGCTGCGATTGCTCGGTGCCCGACAGACGGCTGTCGAGGCAGTTGGCGACCGCGTAGGCCGGACGTTGCGACGACACGTAGATCATCGGCGCCGCGCCGGATGAGCCGGCCGAGTCGGACGAGGGCGCGGAACCGCAGGCGGCGAGCAGGGCGGCGGGAAGGAGCAGCAGGAATCGTTTCATGGTCGGTCGTCGTGTGTCTCGTATCGAGGCTGGGGCGCGGGGGAGGCGAAACGCGAAGCTTCGCGACGAAACCGCCCGGAATCGGGCCGTTTTTGACGGACGACGATGCAACAGGCGGCTGACGACGGAGTATACCCGCAGCGTTTGACGGCGTTGGGGCGTTGAAACGATTCGATACAACAAGCACCCGCTACCGCATCGCGGCAGCGGGCGTTTCAGGTGATGGCGAATGGGCACCTGCCGGTGTTGTCGATCTTATTGGCCGATCTGGTGGCTGACCGCATTTTCCTGCTGGTTCAGCACGTGCTTTTCGCTCTTCGTGATGTGGCTGTGATCCTGCCCAGCCATGTCCCGCTCTTCCTGGCGGATCTTGCGGTCGTCACGGTGCAGGCGCGCGGCCTGTGCGTGCGACATCTCGCCTTCCTTCACTTCGTGATGGATCCGGCGATTCTGGTTTGCGAGGCGCTGGTTGACCTCTTCGCGGCGCGGATGCGCCTGTTGCCACGGCGTGTCGGCGAACGCGGTGCCGGTCAGCACCGACATCAGGGTGGCGGCAATCGCGAGATGGCGGGTAAGGGCTCGCATGGTGTTTTCTCCTGTCGTTGCGCGTCCGGATCGTGGGCGCTTGTTCAAAAAACGCGGAGGGGGCACCGGCTGTTGACGTTTCCGCCTGTATCGATTGCAAGTCTTTATTACGTCGGCGCGTGGCGGTGCGGGCCCCGGCGTGCGCGGCGCGGGGCCCGATCGTCGCGCATGCGGATCAATGCGCGCCGGCCGCCGCCGCATCGGCATCGCCGCCGCCCGAGCGCGACGGCTTCGTGATCCAGATCAGCGGAATGATCGCGATGAAGATGATCGCGGACACGTAGAAGATGTCGTTCAAGCCCATCACGGCCGCCTGCGAATCGACCGACGCGTTGAAGAACGCGAGCGCCGAATCGGGGCCCAGGTGCAGCAGCGAACGCGTCGTGTCGACGTGTTGCGCGAAGGTCGGGTTGGTGACGCTCGCCTGTTCGGTGAGCCGCGCGTGATGCAGGATCGTGCGGTCGTTCCACGCGTTGCTGATCAGCGACGTGCCCACCGCGCCGCAGAACGTGCGGCCGAAATTCGACAGGCCGGCCGCGGCCGGGATCTTTTCCGGCGGCAACCCGGACAGGATGATCGACGTCAGCGGCACGAAGAACATCGCCATCGGGATGCCCTGCAGCAGCGTCGGCAAAATGAGATCCCAGCGCGACACGTCGGTGTAGAAGGTCGTGCGCATCATGAACACGACCGCGAAGCCGACGAACGCGAGCGTCGCGATGTAGCGCGGATCGGTGCGCGGCAGCAGGCGCCCCATGACCGGCGTGAGCAGGATCGCGAACACGCCGAGCGGCGCGGTGGCGAGCCCGGAATCGACCGCACGGTAGCCGAGATAGCCCTGCATCCACTGCGGCAGCAGCACCAGCGTGCCGAAGAACATCCCGTACGCGACCGAGATCGCAATCGTGCCGCCCGCGAAATTGCGCTGCGTGAACAGGCGCAGGTCGACGATCGGGTTCGCCTCGTGGAGCTCCCACACGAGGAAGAACGCGAAGCCGATCAGCGCGACGACGCCGAGCGCGACGACGACGGGCGAGTTGAACCAGTCGAGATCCTTGCCCTTGTCGAGCATGATCTGCAGCGAGGCGACCCACAGTACGAGCAGCAGCAGGCCGACCTTGTCGATCGGCATGCGTTTCGTGGCCGATTCGCGGTCGCGGAACACGATCCACGTGACGGCGGCCGCGAAGAAGCCGACCGGGATGTTGATGTAGAAAATCCACGACCAGTTGTAGTCGTACGTGATCCAGCCGCCGAGTGACGGCCCCGCGATCGGGCCGACGAGCGCGGTCATCGACCACAGCGCCAGCGCGCTCGACGATTTCTGCCGCGGCCATGCGCCGAGCAGCAGCGCCTGCGACAGCGGCGCGAGCGGCCCGGCGACCGCGCCCTGCAGGATCCGCGCGGCGAGCAGCGTCGGCAGGTTCGGCGCGATCCCGCACAGCCACGACGCGAACACGAACAGCAGGATCGACGTGACGAACAGGCGCACCTGGCCGAAGCGCTGCGTGAGCCAGCCGGTCAACGGAATCGATACCGCGTTCGCCGCCGCGAAGATCGTGATCACCCACGTGCCTTCGTCGACCGACACGCCGAGGTCGCCCGAGATCGTCGGAATGGCGACGTTCGCGATCGACGAGTCGAGCACGTTCATGAACATCGCGAGCGACACCGCGATCGTGCCGATCGCGAGGCGGCCGCCCGATAGCGGCGCTGAAGAGGACGGGGAGGACATGGGTTTCCTGCGTAAGGGGCGTAGGGTGCGCAACGGATGCTGCCCGTAGCGGCGGGCGCGCGCCGTCGCACGCGGCCGCGCACGCACGCGCGCGCGAAAGCGACGCAGGCGCGGCGCGGCTGCTGAACGGAAGGGGCGCGACGCGCGCGACGCGGCCCGGTAGAGGGGCCGACGCGTGCGACGTGCTGCTCGATCGGATGCACGAAGCCGTGGCGGGCTTCGGGAGGCGGGATGCTGCCGGTCAGGAAGGCGGGACGCGCGTGACGCGCCTGCGGGCAGCGGTCAGGCGGCTGCCGTCGCGTGTGGAATGGTTTTGCATCGCGACAGGCTAACGATGTGGCGAGCCGCCATCAACACGGGCCGGCTCATTAATCGATTTCGCTTGCTGCAATAATCGGTGTGCGAACCGTGCCGGTTAGGGTGCGGTTCGCCAATCGTCGAACACTTCTGCCAGGAATTCGACGAACGCGCGCACCTTGCTGTCGAGGGTCGCGCGCCGCGGATACAGCACGTGCAGCTCGACGTCGTCGGTCCGGTGCCAGTCGGGCAGCACGATTTCGAGCTCGTTCCGTTCGAGCCGGCGGGCGGTGTAGTGCGTCGAGACCAGCGCGATGCCGCCGCCGCTCGCGGCCTGGCGCAGCACCGTCACCGATTCGTTGGTGATCAGCACCGGCCGCACCGGCACGTCGGCCACTTCGCCGGCCGCATTGGTGAGCCGCAGCGTCAGCCCGGGCGCGTCGCGGCCGACGAGCAGCAGGTCGTGCTGCGCGAGATCCTGCGGCGTGGCGGGCCGGCCGACGCGGTCGAGATAGGCGGGGCTCGCGGCCAGCTTCGCCTGCGACCAGCCGAGCGAGCGTGCGATGTAGCTGGAATCGGTCAGCACGCCCGCGCGCAGCGCCACGTCGAAGCCGTGCTCGACGAGATCGAGCGGGTTGTTGTCGTAGATCAGCACGAGCTGGACCAGCGGGTAGCGCCGGCGAAACTCGGCGAGCGCCGGCTCCAGTTCGAACAGGCCGATCGAGTAGGGCACCAGCACGCGCAGCATGCCCTCCGGCGCCGTGCGCAGCGCGCGGGCCTGGCGGTCCGCATCGAGCAGGATGTCCTCGGCGCGCAGGCAGCGCTCGTAGTAGTCGCGTCCGGCCTCGGTGACGGAGACGCGGCGCGTGGTGCGGTACAGCAGCTGGACGCCGAGATCGTCCTCGAGCTGCTTGACCTTGCGGCTCACGCGGCTGAGCGGCATGTCGAGGTGCGTGGCGGCGGCGGTGAAGTTGCCGCGCTCGACCACGCGCAGGAATATCCGGATGCTTTCGAAGTCCATACGGTGTGCTTCAGTGTTCGATCTGCGCGCATCTTACCTGCGCCGGCCGAATCGCTTCGTGCGGCGGCGATTATCCTGCCCGGTGCAATAACGCATCCTGTCCGCGCGTCTTAGTGGCGACGGCGCGCCCCCGTATGCTCGCCGCATGAAATTCGCCTTACCCCCTCTGCCGCCGCTCGCGGCTGTGCGCACCGCGCTGCGCGACGCCCGGCCCACGCTGCCGCCCGGCGCCCTCGGCTTCGCATTGCGCAACACGGCGGCGTCGCTCCTCGCGCTCTACATCGCCTTCCGGATGAATCTCGACGACCCGAAATGGGCCGCGTCGACAGTGTGGATCGTCGCGCAGGGCAGCCGCGGGATGGGTTTGTCGAAGAGCCAATACCGGATTCTCGGCACCGCGATCGGCGCGGCCGTCGCGCTCGTGCTGACCGGGGCGTTCGCGCAGACACCCGAGCTGTTCCTGCCAGCGCTCGCCGCGTGGATCGGCCTGTGCGCGGGCGTCGCGACCTTCCTGCGCAATTTCCGCGCGTATGCAGCGGTGCTCGCGGGCTATACGGCGGCGATCATCGCGATGGATGCCGTTTCCGCGCCGTTGCACGCATTCGACATCGCGACCGCGCGATTCCTGTACGTGGTGGTCGGCATCCTGTGCGGCGCGGCGTTCGAGACGGTGTTCGCGCCCGGTTCGCCGCTGGCCGATGTCCGCACGCGGCTCGCGCGCTATCTCGACCGCGCGGTGGCCGTCGGCGCGGGCGCGCTGCGCCGCGAG
>NZ_JAAGPE010000414.1:0-6509 GCF_017104605.1 Burkholderia sp. Ac-20384
GCGGCCAGGGCGGGCCGCGTGCCGGGCGGGCAGTGCCGCCGCGGCCGGCGCTCGCTCAGGCCTGCTTCTTCGACAGCGCGAGGCGCAGCAGGTCAGCCACCGTGTTGACGTTGAGCTTTTCCATGATGTTCGCGCGGTGCGCTTCGACCGTCTTGATGCTGATGCCGAGATCGTCGGCGATCTGCTTGTTCAGGCGGCCCGCGATGATCCGTTCGAGCACCTGCTGCTCGCGCGCGGTCAGCTTCGACAGGCGTTCGCTCGCGGCACGCTGCTCCTGGACGCTCTTGCTTTCGCTTCGGGCCTTGTCGAGCATCCGCTCGACGAGCTTGCGCAGCTCGGCTTCGTCGAACGGTTTCTCGATAAAGTCCATCGCACCCTTTTTCATCGTCGAGACGGCCATCGGCACGTCGCCGTGACCCGTGACGAAGATGATCGGCAGCGCGGCATTGTCGGCAATCAGGCGCTCCTGCAGTTCGAGGCCGCTCATGCCCGACATCCGGACGTCGAGGATCAGGCACGCGATCTGGCCGGCCTGCTGTGCAGGCTGGTAGGCATCGAGGAACTGCTCGGCGCTCGAGAAGCATTGCACGCGATAGCCGTTCGCCTCCAGCAGCCAGCGCAGCGAGTCCCGTACGGCCTCGTCGTCGTCAACGACAAAGACGGTTTCCTGAGTGGTGGTGACAGGGCTATTCATAGTTCTCCCGTAACGGTATGTGATGCCGATGCCTCGCGCCCCCCTTGGCCGAGATCAGCGGGTTCCCCAATGGGCAAGCTGCAGTGGAACGTTGCGCCGGATATGCGGCCATCCGGCTCGACGTTGTTGACCACCCACAGACGCCCCCGATGCGATTCGATAATCGAACGACAGATATTTAGCCCCATGCCCATGCCATCGGACTTGGTGCTGTAAAACGGTTCAAACAGGCGCTCGGCGGTCGCTTCGTCGACGCCCGGGCCCTGGTCGATCACGCGGATGTCGACGAAGCCCGCCTCGATGTCGGCGACGACGCGGATCACGCCGTCCACCGACGCCGGCTTCACGTCGGCCATCGCTTCGGCCGCGTTCTTCATCAGGTTCACGAGCACCTGCTCGATCAGCACGGGGTCGACATAAATAATAGGCATTCTTGCGAGGATTTCCGTGACGATCCGGATCCTGCGCTTCCTGGCCTCGATTTCGGCGAGCCCGACCGCGTCGGCGACGATGTCAGCAACCCGCGCCGGCTGGCGCTTCGGCTCGCTGCGCTTCACGAATTCGCGGATCCGCTTGACGATCATCCCCGCGCGCAGCGCCTGTTGCGCGGTCTTTTCCAGCGCGGGCTGCAGCGTCTCCGGCGTGCCGCGGCCGCTCTTCACGAGCGCGAGCGTGCCCGAGCAGTAGTTGTTGATCGCGGCGAGTGGCTGGTTCAATTCGTGAGCAATCGACGACGCCATTTCACCCATCGTCATCAATCTGCTCGTGAACTGCAGCTTCTCTTCCTGCTGGTGCGCGAGTTCCTGTGCCTTCTTGCGGGTCGTGATGTCGGTCGCGATCTGCATTTGCGCGAGGTGGCCGTCCACCCACTGGATGTACTGGCGGCGCACCTCGAACCACTTCTGGATGCTCTCGACGTACACCTCCTGCGCATCGGCGGTGCTGCTCGTCAGCGCGGCGGCCGGCAGGCCCGCGAACGCGTCGACCATGTCGATCGAGTCGGACGATGCCTGCGCGCGGTCGAAGCCGCCGCCCGACAGCTCGAGATGGCCGTCCGGGCGAATGCCGAACAGGTGGCGGTAGTAGCGGTTCGCGAACAGCAGCTCGGCCTCGTCGGCGGCCAGCACCGACACCGCGGCGTCGAGGCTTTCGAGCACCGTCGTGAAGCGCTCGTGCGCGGCCGCGAGTTCCTCGCGTGCGCGCTTCGGTTCGGTGATGTCGGTCATCGACGACATCCAGCCGGTCTGGCGGCCCGAGCTGTCGATCAGCGGCGACACGTACAGGCGCGCATGGAACAGCGTGCCGTTCTTGCGCCGCACGCGCAGCTCGAAGCCCGAGCTCGGCGCCTTGCCGCGCAGCGTCATGTCGAGCTGGCGCTGCATTTCCGGGTACGCGTCACGCGGCCAGTACGGGAACGGCGCGACCTTGCCGACGAGGTCGGTTTCGTCCCAGCCCGTCATCCGGCAGAAGGCGGGGTTCACGTGCGTGATGCGGCCGTGCATGTCGAGCACGCGCATGCCGATCAGCACGGAATTTTCCATCGCGCGGCGGAAGAACGCTTCCGCGTACAGCGCCTGCTGCGCCTCGAAGCGCTGACGCGTGTGCTTCCACAGGCTCCAGAGGCTCCACAGCACGAAGCACGACAGGCCCGCGACGAGCCACACGAGCGTGTTGTTGGTCAGGTTCGTGAGCTGCGGGAACGCGTACACGCGCACGGTCAGCCCCTGGCCGGGCGGATCGAGCGGCAGGTCGTAGTGCGAGTCGCGCGGCAGGCGCGGGCGCGTCGACGTGGACGACAGCTCGCGGTTGTTCGCGTCGGTGATCGAAATCTTGTACTTCGACGACAGTTCCTGCGGGATGTCGTGCTTCAGGATGCCTTCGACCGAGAACACCGCGGCGATCGAGCCGAGGTACTCGCGGTCGCCGCGCATCACCGGTGTCTGCAGCGTGATGAAGCCGTTGCCGAAGTCGTCGTAGATCAGCGGCGAATAGGCCTGGCGGCGCGTGCTGCGCGCCTCGTCGTACGCGCCGCGCACGGCATCCTGCATCTGCGCTTCGCCGGGCTTCGCGAGCCGCTGGCCGAGCAGCGGCGGATGCACGGTCGGCCAGCGCTGCACGCCGGGCGACGTGTACCAGTTCAGGTAGAGGATTTCCGGATGCGTTTGCATCACGTCCGCGACGGCCATCTGGAACGCGTTCTGGTCGAGGCGGCCGGACGCGAGATCGCGGGAGAGGGCCTGGAGCTGTTCCTGCGCCCCCGTCATCGACAGGCGGATCTGTTGCTGCGCCCACGCGACGTTACGGAAGAGGGTGTCTTCCTGCTGCTGCTGTTCGCGGCGATTGAGGCTCCACAGGATGAGACTCATCACCACCAGGAACACCAGGATCGACAGCAGGGGCGTCAGCAAATAGGAATTGGACCACCACGGTCCGTGGTGCCAACGGGACGGCTGCGACTCCGCCGGCGGGCCCGACGGTCGCGCCGAGCGTGCGAAAAGCCGATCGGTCAACATTCGACGATTGTAGCGCAGCGCAATACATGGAAAACCTATACCGGATATGTTGAACGGAAACGGATTTGTTCAGCCGAGACGCGCCGGAGAGCCCCGAAATATGGGTGCAGCGCAGCAATATTCCGCATTACGAGAAAAGATCTCACAATTCGAAAATTTTGTTGCGCAGGCCCGTGCACGCTCATTACAATCCGTCGGAGCTTGCCCGCAGCCGGTCGCGTCGCGTCGTCTGCACGAGAGCGATCCTCACATTCCAGGACCCAGGAGACGAGAATGTCCGCTGTACCGAACGAAGTGATGAAATATGTCGCCGCCGAACGTGACGACGACCCGCAAGAAACCGTCGAGTGGCTGGAGTCGCTCGATGGCGTGATCTCCTCCGTGGGCACCGGCCGTGCGCATTACCTGATCGAAAAGCAGATCGAGTTCGCCCGCATGCACGGCGAACACCTGCCGTTCTCCGCCAACACCCCGTACATCAACACGATCCCGGTCGCCGCGCAGGCGAAGATCCCGGGCGACCAGGACCTCGAGCACCGCATCCGTTCGTACACGCGCTGGAACGCGCTGGCGATGGTGCTGCGCGCAGGCAAGGACACGAACGTCGGCGGCCACATCGCATCGTTCGCATCGGCCGCGACGCTCTATGACGTCGGCTACAACCACTTCTGGCACGCAGCGTCCGAGCAGCACGGCGGCGATCTCGTGTTCGTGCAGGGCCACTCGTCGCCGGGCGTGTACTCGCGCGCGTTCCTGCTCGGCCGCCTGAAGGAAGAGCAGCTCGACAACTTCCGCCAGGAAGTCGACGGCCAGGGCATTTCGTCGTACCCGCACCCGTGGCTGATGCCGGACTTCTGGCAGTTCCCGACCGTGTCGATGGGTCTCGGCCCGATCATGGCGATCTACCAGGCGCGCTTCATGAAGTACCTGCAGGCGCGCGGCATCACGAAGACCGAAGGCCGCAAGGTGTGGGCATTCCTCGGCGACGGCGAGACGGACGAGCCGGAATCGCTCGGCGCGATCGGGATGGCGAGCCGCGAGAAGCTCGACAACCTCGTGTTCGTGATCAACTGCAACCTGCAGCGTCTCGACGGCCCGGTGCGCGGCAACGGCAAGATCATCCAGGAACTCGAATCGGAGTTCCGCGGCGCCGGCTGGAACGTGATCAAGGTCATCTGGGGCAGCCGCTGGGATGCGCTGTTCGCACGCGACAAGTCGGGCGCGCTGATGCGCCGCATGATGGAAGCCGTCGACGGCGAATACCAGACTTACAAGTCGGAGTCGGGCGCATTCGTGCGCGAGCACTTCTTCAACACGCCTGAACTGAAGGCACTCGTCGCCGACTGGTCGGACGACGACATCTGGGCGCTGAACCGCGGCGGCCACGATCCGCACAAGATCTACGCGGCTTTCCACGAAGCCACGAACACGAAGGGCGCGCCGACCGTCATCCTCGCGAAGACCATCAAGGGCTACGGGATGGGCGAGTCGGGCCAGGCGATGAACATCACGCACCAGCAGAAGAAGCTGCCGGTCGAGCAACTGAAGAAGTTCCGTGACCAGTTCCGCCTGCCGATCACCGACGAGCAGATCGCCGACGTGCCGTACCTGAAGTTCGAGGAAGGCTCGAAGGAACTCGAATACATGCGCCAGAAGCGCATGGACCTCGGCGGCTACCTGCCGCATCGCCGCGAGAAGGCGACGTCGCTGCCGGTGCCGGCGCTCGACGTGTTCGAGCCGCTGCTGAAGGGCACGGGCGAAGGTCGCGAGATCTCGACGACGATGTCGTTCGTGCGGATCCTGAACATCCTGCTGAAGGACAAGGCGCTGGGCAAGCGCATCGTGCCGATCGTCCCGGACGAATCGCGTACGTTCGGCATGGAAGGCCTGTTCCGCCAGATCGGTATCTGGAACCAGGAAGGCCAGAAGTACGTGCCGGAAGATTCCGACCAGCTGATGTTCTACAAGGAATCGGAAACCGGCCAGATCCTGCAGGAAGGCATCAACGAAGCGGGCGGCATGTGCGACTGGATCGCTGCGGCGACGTCGTACTCGACGCACGGCGAGATCATGGTGCCGTTCTACATCTTCTATTCGATGTTCGGCTTCCAGCGCATCGGCGACCTGGCATGGGCCGCGGGCGACATGCGTTCGCGCGGCTTCCTGCTCGGCGGTACCGCGGGCCGCACGACGCTGAACGGCGAAGGCCTGCAGCACGAAGACGGCCACTCGCTCCTGTGGGCGGCATCGGTGCCGAACTGCGTGAGCTACGACCCGACGTTCGGCTACGAACTCGCGGTGATCGTCCAGGACGGCCTGCGCCGCATGGTGGCGGACCAGGAAGATGTGTACTACTACATCACGGTGATGAACGAGAACTACGAGCACCCGGCGATTCCGCAGGGCGAGCACGTGGCGGCCGACATCATCAAGGGCATGTACGCGTTCAAGAAGGCCGACGCCGACAAGAAGGCGCCGCGCGTCCAGCTGCTCGGCGCGGGCACGATCTTCAACGAAGTGATCGCTGCCGCCGACCTGCTGAAGAACGACTGGGGCGTCGCTGCCGACCTGTGGAGCGTGCCGAGCTTCACCGAGCTCGCGCGTGAAGGCCACCAGGTCGAACGCTGGAACCTGCTCCATCCGACCGAAGAGCGTCGTCTGTCGCACGTGCAGAAGTGCCTGAAGGACACGCAGGGCCCGGTCATCGCATCGACCGACTACGTCCGCGCGCTGGTCGACCAGATCCGCGGCCAGATCGATCGCCGCTTCGTCGTGCTGGGCACGGACGGCTTCGGCCGCTCGGATACCCGCGAGAAGCTGCGTCACTTCTTCGAAGTCGACCGTCACTGGGTCACCGTCGCCGCGCTCAACGCGCTGGCCGACGAGGGCACGATCGAGCGCAAGGTGGTCGCGGAAGCGATCGCCAAGTACAACCTCGATCCGTCGAAGCCCAACCCGATGACCGTTTAACGCACACGCCGTGTGATGCCGCGCGCCGCTCCCGCGAGGGGCGCGCGCGGTCATGGAGACAGAAACAGATGAGTCAAGCGATCGAAGTGAAGGTGCCGGATATCGGCGATTACAAGGACGTCCCGGTGATCGAGATCGGCGTGAAGGTCGGCGATACCGTCGAGCCGGAGCAGTCGCTCGTCACGCTCGAGTCGGACAAGGCGACGATGGACGTGCCGAGCCCGGTCGGCGGCGTCGTGAAGGAAATCAAGGTCAAGGTGGGCGATTCCGTGTCGGAAGGCTCGCTGATCATCCTGCTTGAAGGCGGCGCCGCGGCGCAGGCGAACGGCGCG
>NZ_JAAGPE010000415.1:0-6568 GCF_017104605.1 Burkholderia sp. Ac-20384
GGCGTCGCGTCCGGGCCGCCGCCGGCTACTGCTGCGCGGCGGTTTGCGCTGCCTGCGGCGTCTGCGCGAGCCAGGCGGGGCTCGCGGCCTGCACGAGTTCGCGGTTGCGTGCGCGGGTCGCGGCGTTCGGCGGATAGTTGCCGTCGTTCGTCGGCAGTTGGCCGTCGAGATAGGCCTGCTTGAGTTGCGCGATGACTTCCGCACGGGTCAGCCCCTGCGCGGGCGCCGCGGTATCGGACGTCTGGGCAAAGGCGGGGGACAGCAGGGCGGCGGCGGCGGTCGCAACGGCGAATCGCATGACATTCATGGCGTGCTCCGATCAAGGGGACGGGACACCGGATGCGCGGCGGCGGCTGGCCGTGCGTTCCGATGGGTCCCATTGTCGCGAGCGGGTGCTGCGTGGACGATGACGCGTTCCGGGCAAAGCTGTCAGTTGCGGGCGCGGGCACCGGGCTCAGTCCCCCATGTGTGTGCCGTGCCCGGTGCGGTTACAACTCCGACGCTGCCGTAATCAGCGTGGCTTCGAGTGCAAGCGTCGAACGCGATGCGGCCGCCGGCCGGTCGATCACGTATTCGAGTTCGCCGAGTTCGGGCAGCCCGGCCTCGAGCCGCGCGAGTCCGGCCGGGATCACGTAGCCGGCGAACGCGCTGACGCCGAGCCCCGCGCTTGCGGCGGCACGCAACACCGCGACGCTGCTGCTCACGACCGCGATCCGGTACGGCCGTCCGACGGCTTCGAGCGATTCGAGCACGCGGCGGCGCGACACACTCGGCTCCGGATGCATCGCGAGCGGCAGCACGGTCTCGTGGCCGGTGATCCGCGAATCGGGGCCCGTGCACCAGTACAGCGGCTCGCTGCGGATCACGCGGCCGCGCCGGCTGCCGGCGATGCGCTTCGCGAACACGAGATCGTGCCGCCCTTCGTCGAGCGCGTCGAACAGGTCGCCCGACAGCCCGGTCGAGATCGCGAGCTCGACTTCCGGATTGCGCTGCACGAAGCTCGCGAGCGCGGCAGTCAGGTGCGCCGACGCGAAATCCTCCGACATCGCGAGCCGCACCTTGCCCGACAGCGGCGGCCCGCACACCGACGTGACGGCTTCGTCCATCAGCTCGAGGATGCGCACCGCGTAGCGGAACAGCGCGTCGCCGTGCTGCGACAGATGCACGTTGCGCGTGTCGCGCTCGAACAGCGGCCGGTCGAGCAGCTCCTCGAGGCGGCGGATATGCTGGCTGACGGTCGACTGCGACAGGCTCACGCGCTCGGACGCGGCGGTGAAGCTGCCGGACTGGGCGACGGCGACGAAGCTGCGCAGCAGCTCGGGCGGTAACGGACGCATTGCTAAATCCACTGAATCGGTTTCGACAACTTCATAAATGGCCGGATTTTGCGGCGCTAGTATCGGATCACGCCCCGGTGCGGCCCGCAACGGGGCTTACCGGACGCGTAGCCCGCGTCGTGCCGGCGGCTGCTTCGTTCAGTCTAAGGCATCCGGCGTCCGGCCCGAAACCGCATCATCCCATCGACCGCCCGAGAACGTGCCCGCATGACGGGCCGCCGGGCCGCGGCGCACCGCCGCAGGAGACAGGCCCGGCACGGAATCGGCGGGCAAGGTTCGGCTCCTGCTGGCGGCAATGCGCCCGTCACGAAGAGACTGGAGACGACTCATGATCATCTACGGAACCGCGCTGCTGGCGTTCTGCCACCTGGCCGGACTGTTCCTCGGCGACCTGCTCGGCAGCGCGATCGGCGTGAAGACCAACGTCGGCGGCGTCGGTATCGCGATGCTGCTGCTGATCTGCCTGCGCCTGTGGCTGCACCGCCGCGGCTGGCTGCCGAAGGAGACCGAGGCCGGCGTCGGTTTCTGGGGTGCGATGTACATCCCCGTCGTGGTCGCGATGGCCGCGAACCAGAACGTCGTCGCCGCGCTGAAGGGCGGCCCCGTCGCGCTGCTGGCCGCCGTCGGCGCGGTCGCGATCTGCGCATGCTGCATCGCGGTACTCGTGCGCACCGGGCGTGACGACACGGCCTTCGCGGGCGTGCCGCAATTCGAAGAACAGTGACGGAGGCCGCCATGCTGCAGATGCTCGAAAAAACCGTCGCCCACAACGGGCTCGTCGCGTCGTTCGCGCTGGTCGGCCTGATCATGTGGCTGTCGTCGATCGCGTCGCGCAAGCTCACGTTCGGCCGCGTGCACGGCTCCGCGATCGCGATCGTGATCGGCCTCGCGCTGGCTTACGTCGGCGGCGCATTCACCGGCGGCGAGAAGGGGATCGCCGACGTGCCGCTGTTCGCGGGCGTCGGCCTGATGGGCGGCGCGATGCTGCGCGATTTCGCGATCGTCGCGACCGCGTTCGAAGTGCAGCCGACCGAGGCGCGCAAGGCCGGGCTCGTCGGCGTCGTGTCGCTGCTGCTCGGCACCGTGCTGCCGTTCATCGTCGGTGCGTGCATCGCGCGTGCGTTCGGCTATACCGACGCGGTCAGCATGACGACCATCGGCGCGGGCGCCGTCACGTACATCGTCGGCCCGGTCACGGGCGCGGCGATCGGCGCAAGCTCCGACGTGATCGCGCTCAGCATTGCGACCGGGCTCGTCAAGGCGATCATCGTGATGGTCGGCACGCCGGTCGCAGCCAACTTCATGGGCCTGAAGACGCCGCGTTCCGCGATGATCTTCGGCGGCCTGGCCGGCACCGTCAGCGGCGTGAGCGCGGGGCTCGCCGCGACCGACCGCCGGCTCGTCCCGTACGGTGCGCTCGTCGCGACGTTCCATACGGGCGTCGGCTGCCTGCTCGGCCCGTCGGTGCTGTTCTTCACGACGCGCGCGCTGGTCGGCGCATAGGCCCGGACGATGGGCGGCCCGTGCGCGGGCCGCATCCATCGCCGCGTCCTCTGAGTCGCATTCGTCAACATCATCAATCGGCGGCGGCGCCAGGCTTAGAATGCCGCTGAACCATCGAAGCGGGAGAACTGTTCATGACGGGATGGAATCACGCGCGGCAGGCGCGCGATGCACGGCTCGCGGCCGGCGCGGTTTACGCGCAGGGCAAGCGGGTCGATGCGCGCGACACCGTGGCGTTGCTCGAAGCGGTGCTGCGGCCCGGCGACCGCGTCTGCCTCGAAGGCGACAACCAGAAGCAGGCCGACCTGCTCGCGACGGCGCTCGCCGACGTCGACAGCGCGAAGATCCACGACCTGCACATGGTGCAGTCGGGCGTCGTGCTGCCCGAGCATCTCGACGTGTTCGAGCGCGGCATCGCGAAGCGTCTCGACTTCGCGTATTCGGGCCCGCAGTCGCAGCGGATCGCGAAACTGCTGTTCGGCGGCAAGATCGCGCTCGGCGCGGTGCACACCTATCTGGAACTGTTCGCACGCTACTTCATCGACCTCACGCCGCAGGTCGCGCTGATCGCGGCGGTCAGCGCCGATCGCGACGGCAACCTGTACACCGGCCCGAACACCGAAGATACGCCCACCGTCGTCGAGGCCACCGCGTTCAAGGACGGCGTCGTGATCGCGCAGGTCGACCGTATCGTCGACAAGGTGCCGCGCGTCGACATCCCGGGCGACCGCGTGCATTTCGTCGTCGAGGCCGGCCGGCCGTTCTACGTCGAGCCGCTGTTCACGCGCGATCCGGCCGCGATCACCGAAACGCAGATCCTCACCGCGATGCTCGCGATCAAGGGCATCTACGAGCCGTACGGCATCAAGCGCCTGAACCACGGGATCGGCTTCAACACGGCCGCGATCGAGCTGCTGCTGCCGACCTACGGCGAGAAGCTCGGGCTGAAGGGCAAGGTCTGCTCGCACTGGGCGCTCAATCCGCACCCGACGCTGATTCCCGCGATCGAGTCGGGCTGGGTCGAGCAGATTCATTGCTTCGGCTCGGAAGTCGGGATGGACGACTACATCCGCGCGCGTTCCGACATCTGGTTCACCGGCCCCGACGGGTCGCTGCGCTCGAACCGCGCGTTCTGCCAGACGGCCGGCCTCTATGCGTGCGACATGTTCATCGGCTCGACGCTGCAGATCGACCTGTCCGGCCATTCGTCGACGGTCACGGCCGAGCGCATCGCCGGTTTCGGCGGCGCGCCGAACATGGGCAGCGACGCGCGCGGCCGGCGCCATCCGAGCGAGCCGTGGCTGAAGGCCGGCGCGGAAGCCGACCCCGACACGCCGGCGGCGCTCAGGCGCGGCCGCAAGCTGGTCGTGCAGATCGGCGAGACGTTCGGCGACAAGAACGTGCCGATGTTCGTCGAGAAGCTCGATGCGCTGAAGCTCGCCGACAAGCTGCAGCTCGACCTCGCGCCGATCATGGTCTACGGCGACGACGTCACGCACATCGTCACCGAGGAAGGGATCGCGAACCTCTTGATGTGCCGCGACAAGGACGAACGCGAGCACGCGATCCGCGGCGTCGCCGGCTATACCGAGATCGGCCGCGGCCGCGACCGGAAGATGGTCGAGCGGCTGCGCGAGCGCGGCGTGATCCGCCGCCCGGAGGATCTCGGCATCGATCCGCTCGACGCCGATCGCCGCTGGCTCGCCGCGCGTTCGATCAAGGATCTCGTGCACTGGTCGGGCGGGCTCTATGCGCCGCCGGCCCGGTTCCGCAACTGGTGAGGAAGAGGGCATGGAACAGTTGAACTATCGCTTCACCGCGCGCGAACGCGCGAAGGGCGAGCAGGCCGCGGCGCTCGTCGGCGTGGTGGCATCCGGCAATCTCGAAGTGCTCGTCGAGCGCGTGCTGCCGGGCAACGAATGCGAGATCGACATCCGCACGGCGGCGGTCGGCTTCGGCGCGGTGTGGCAGGCCGTCGTCACGGATTTCGTCGAGCGGCGTACGCCGGGTGGTTTGAAGCTGTCGATCAACGACGGCGGCGCGCGGCCCGACATGGTGTCGCTGCGGCTCGCGCAGGCGGTGCGCGCGATCGAGGGGGACGCATGATGAGCGACGCGAACGTGATCCACGACGCACCGGCGTTCGTCGCGAACGCCGCGAGCTGGTACGAAGCGTCGGCGCGGCAGCGCATCGACGGGCTGCTCGACGCCGGCAGTTTCAGCGAATTCCTCGGTCCGGCCGAGCGCGTGACGAGCCCGCACCTGCCGCTGTTCGACCTGCCGCAGCAGTTCGACGACGGGATGGTGGTCGGCCACGGCCGGCTCGACGGCCAGCCGGTGTTCGTCGCCGCGCAAGAGGGCCGCTTCATGGGCGGCGCGTTCGGCGAAGTGCACGGCGCGAAGCTCACCGGGCTGCTGCGCGCCGCGCGCGAAACCGGCAAGCCGGTGCTGATCCTGTTCGATACGGGTGGCGTGCGGCTGCAGGAAGCGAACGCGGGCGAACTCGCGATTGCCGAAATCATGCGTGCGCTCGTCGAAGCGCGCTCGGCCGGCGTGCCGGTGATCGGGCTGATCGGCGGGCGCGCGGGCTGCTATGGCGGCGGCGGGTTGCTCGCCGCGTGCTGCTCGGCGCTCGCGGTATCGGAGCAGGGCCGCATCAGCGTGTCCGGCCCCGAAGTGATCGAGACCAATCGCGGCGTCGAGGAATTCGATGCGAAGGACCGCGCGCTGATCTGGCGCACGATGGGCGGCAAGCACCGGCGGCTGATCGGCGGTGCGGATCGCTACGTGGCCGACACGCCCGATGCGTTCCGTGCGGTGGCGCTCGAGCTGATCGGCCGTGCGCCGACGTTCGATGCGGCGATGCTGCGCGCGGAACAGGCGCGTCTCGAAGCGCGCGTCGAACGGTTCGGCGCATGCGTGGATGCGCTCGACGTGTGGCGTGCGCTCGGTGCGAGCGCACCGGAAGCGATCCCGGGGATGCCCGACGATGCGTTCGTCACGCTCGCCGACCAATTGCAGGAGAGCCCGCATGACGCTCGATGAAGTATTGAATTCGCTGTTCCCGCAAGGCCATTCGATCGTCCGTGACGGCGGCCTGCTGACCGGCCACGCGGAACTGGCCGGCACGCGCGTCGACGTGATCGGCGTCGCCGACCGTTTGCCGTTCGGCATCGACGAGGCGCTGACGCTCGCGGCGCGCGTGCTCGACACGATCGCGCGCGGCGGCGACACGCCGATCCTCGTGCTGGTCGACAGCGATAGCCAGCGGATGAGCAAGCGCGACGAACTGCTCGGCCTGAACGAAGGGCTGTCGCATCTCGCGAAGTGCCTGATGCACGCGGATCTGGCCGGGCATCGGACGATCGGCGTGCTGTACGGCCACACGGCCGCGGGCGCGTTCATCGCGACTGCGCTCGCAACCCGCACGCTGCTCGCGGTGCCAGGCGCCGAGCCGGAGGTGATGGACCTGCCGTCGATGTCGCGCGTGACCAAGCTGCCGATCGACGTGCTGAAGGAGATGTCGCGTTCGACGCCGGTGTTCGCGCCGGGGCTCGACAACCTCGTGAAGATGGGCGCTGTCGACGAGGTGCTCGATCCGGCCCGCGCGCTCGACGCGCAGGTCGGCGAATGGCTCGGCAAGCCGGCCGATCGCGTCGACCGTCGCGCGTCACGCGGCCGGCCGGTTGCCGCCGATGTCGCCCGGCGCGTCGAGGCACTCGCGCGTGC
>NZ_JAAGPE010000040.1:0-50178 GCF_017104605.1 Burkholderia sp. Ac-20384
CTCGTGACAAGCCCCGTGGCGGCCGGCCGCACCCACGACGGTTCGTAGTGGACCAGCCCGAGCTCCTGCGTGATCGCGCCGTGGCGGGCGAACGCCTCAGCGGCGAGCGCGCGCCGCTCGGCCGGCTGCGCGACCTGCACGAGGCGCCGCCACTGGTCGATCAGCGCGGCGAGCCCGACGTCGATCTGCTTGCCGATGCTGACGGGCCAGATGCGCGTGAACACGAGATACACGACGACGTTGCCGAGCAGGATGCCGATCGTGCGATCGCGCGCGATCGTCAGGTCGAAGCCGGGGCCGGCGCCCTGGATCACGCACAGGAAAAATGCGAACGCGATCTGGAAGCCGGCATACGCGATGCGCGGCGAGCCGAATGCGACCCACGCGGCGAGCCACCCGCCGGCGAACACCAGCGCCATCAGGTGGCCGACCGACGATAGCGACGGCACGACGAAGACGAGTGCCGCCGTGCCGAGCAGCGCGCCGACGATGCAGCCGAAGATCCGCAGCGTGAGCTTCTCGACCGTCTCGGCCGTCGAGCCGAGCGACACGATATAGCAGGTGACGACGCAGGTATGGATGCCCGACCAGTCGAGCTGCGAATACAGCAGGTAGCAGAAGATCGCGGCGGCGGTCGTCTTCAGCGCGTAGCGGATGTGGTCGGGATTGGTGCGCGCGTCGGGCAGGAAGAAGCCGCCGCGTGGGGCGGGGGGCGGGGCGGATTCGGCGGCTGCCGACGAAGCCGTCGAAGCCGTCGAAGCCGTCGAAGCCGTCGAAGCCGTCGAAGCCGTCGAAGCCGTCGAAGCCGTCGAAGCCGTCGAAGCCGTCGAAGCCGTCGAAGCCGTCGAAGCCGTCGAAGCGACATCGGTCGTTGCGGTCGGTTCCGCGAAATGCGTGATCGCCGCATGGAGATCCGTCGCGGCAACACGCGCGAGCGGCGGCAGCGTGTCGGTCGGCGGTAGCGCGAGCGTCACGTCGACTGGGTAGCCGCCCTGGTCGAGGATGCCGGCCATCTCGTCGAGCGTCGCGGCGATCGGTATGGCGTATGCGTCGGGCAGCCGCGCGCCCCGTTCGCGATCGGCCAGCGCGACGCCGACGAGCAGCGCGGTGCTCGATGCCACGGCCTGCCGCAACGCCGCGAAGTCGGTGGCGGACGACGAGCCTTCGAGCTTCGACAGCTTGAGCCACGTGAGTAGCTGCTTGTCGCCTTCGTGCAGGCAGGCGTTGAATGCGTCGCGCGCCGCATCGTCACCGCGCAGCCGCTGCGCGGCGAGCCGCAAGCGCTTCGCGAGTTGCGCGTGCGCGAGCTTGCGCGGCGACGGCGCGATCAGCAGGTTGACGACGATCGCGACCCCGACCGGGATCGCGATCGTCAGCCAGATGTACAGCAGCGCGCGTGTTGCAGCTTCGCCGAATGGCGCGAGACCGAGCTGGTCGAGCCCGAAGCCGACGATCATCGCGAGGATCGCGCCGACCGGGCGCAGCTTGCTGGCCGACGTCAGGTACAGGAGGCCGACCGACAGCACGGCCATGCACGCGACCCGCAGGATCGAATAGTCGATGCTGAAGATCGCGATGCCGAGCACGAGCCCGATCACGATCGTGACGATCACCAGCAGCGCGGCCGCGAGCACCACGCTCGTCACGCGGTCGGCCCGGATCATGAAGAACACGACGTACGCGGACAGCGCGGCTTCGGGCGTGCCGTAGGCGGCCGTCACGAGCGCGGTCAGTGCGCAGATCAGCGCAACCCGCACGGCAATCGACATGCGCCCCGGAAACGGCGCGAGCAGTCGCAGGACTTCGCGCGGGCCCGGCGAGCGAACCTCAGCGGCAGGCAGTGCCATGCCGGACCTCGACGATCGCGCTGGCGCCGACGCGCACGAGCTTGGCGTCAGGTTCGTCGAGCTTCACGCGCACCGGGAAGCGCTGCGCGACGTGCACCCAGTTCACCGAGTTCTGCACGATCGGCAGCGTGCGCGGCAGGTTGATGCGGGCGCTGTCGGCGATGCCTGCGCCGACGCCGACGACCTTGCCCGTCAGCGGGCGGCTGCGGTCGATCATCGAATAGACGGTCGCGCAGTCGCCGACCTCGATGCGGCTCAACGACGTCTCGCGGAAGTTGCCGACGGCGAACCATTCGCTTGCGTCGATCAGCGTGAAGATCGACTGGTTCGGCGCAAGGGTTTCGCCGGCGAGCACGCTCAGGCCCGTGACGAGGCCATCGTGCGGTGCGCGCACGACGGTGTCGTCGAGCGCATGCTGCGCGCGGGCCAGCGCGGCTTCGCGCGCATGCAGCGTCGCGATCGCGTCGGCCTCGTCGCCAATCGTCTGCGCGGACGCGCGCTGCTGTTCCTGTGCCTGCGTGAGCGACACGGCGGCGTCGCGCTGGCGCACCTTCGCCTGGTCGAACTGCTGCGCGCTGACATAGCCCTGCGCGGCGAGCGGTGCGAGCCGGTTCACGTCGCGGGTCGCAAGGTCGCTGTTCTGCGTGGCGCGCTTGACCTGTTCGGCGGCCACGGCCGCGTTCGAGCGCTCGCCGATCAGCGAACGGCGGCGCGTGTCGAGCGATGCGCGCGCGAGCTCGAGGTCGGCCTGCGCCTGGGCTACCGTCAACCGGTACGGCACAGGGTCGATGACATACAGCAGGTCGCCCTTTGCGACGCGCTGGTTTTCATGCACCGCGAGCTGCACGATGCGGCCGCCGACCGGCGATGCCACGTGCACGACGTCGGCGTCGATCGACGCGTCGTCGGTGGACGGGTAGGCCGTCGTGCGGTAGTACGCGTACACGAGTGCCGCGATGCCGAGCGCGACGATCGCCAGTGCGATCACGCGGCCTTTGACGGAGGGGCGGGCGATGCCGGCGGCCTTCATGCGAACGGCCCCGTGCCGGTGAGCCACACGATCACGGCGACCACGAGCCCGATCGCGGTGCAGACGGCAAGCTGGTAGGGCACCGTCGCGGCCCAGCCGGTCGCGACGAAGACGCGGTGCGCGACGATCGCGCCGATGACGCCGACGATCGCGCTGACGAGCCAAAGCGGGAAATACGCGCCGAACAGGACGTACGACGGTGCGCCGCGCGATGCGCAGCCCGCGAGCGGCAGGGCTGGCGCCAGGACGGCGGCGACGCGCAAGGGCGCGCGCGGCGTTGTTTTTCTCATGGTGTGACGAGCTCGACGTTGGAGGTGGATGCCGGGCACGGCGCAATGCGGATCGTCGCCGCGACGACGATTCCGGGATACGGAGCCGATAATAAATCAGCGCGATGCGGACCGCCAGCCACCCGCCCGGCCCGCTGCCGGCCAGGAAGCGCATCCGCCCGTTCGGCACTGCGTTTCTGCAATGATGGTCGGACCGTCGCGATTCTGCCAGTGCTAGCTCGCGTAGGGTTGCTAACGGACTGTAAAGGATCGTCAGACGAACGAAGGGTGGCTGATTTGTCGTGTCGGTAGCGCGGAATCGGTGCGGAAACGGCCGATTGCCGTTCGGACGCACGGGAATGGGTTCGATCCGGCAGATCGGGGGGCGATGTTGACGAGCAGGTCGACCGGATTGCGTGTGAAGTGCTGCAGCGCGTCGCGATCGGTGACGCAGATGCGCGGCGGGTGTTCGGCCCGAGCTGTCTGTTCGCTTGTTCGTCTGCTTGTTTGCTCGCCCGCGAGAGCGACGACGCGCGGCGCCTTCGAGCAAGACGCGGACGTTCGCGTCGATCATCCGGACGCCGTTCTCGAAACGGCTGACGTGGAGGGGTAAGCGCAGCGTGCGCCGCCTGTCGGTAACGACGGGCTTCAGGAAAGCGTCAACGTCGCTCGCGTCGGGCAGGCCGATGCAGCCGCGGTCGAGCGCTGCGACGAGCGGCGTCGAAGCCCGGCCGGCGACCGGTCGTCAAAGCTGCGATCTGTGTACCATCGTACGTATGGCGCGATGCGCGGTACGGGGCCTCAAGGTCTCGTGCGACACGCGACGCGGAAGCGGTATCGCAACGAAGGTGAGCATTCCATGCGAAGTTTCTTTGTCCGGTTCATTGCAATCGGCGTGCTGTTCCATCTGTACGTCGGGATACGGATCATTCCCGATGCGTTTACGTCGCCGGTCGCGCGTACGATCGCGGCGCTTGTGCTGGCGAGCTTCGTCGTGCTGATCCCGGTCGGCATGTTCTCGCGCCGCTTCGACGAAGGTTGGGCCGCGACGCTGGCCGGGTGGGCCGGTTCGCTCGTGATGGGCTTCTTCTCGTCGCTGCTCCTGCTGACGTTCCTCCGTGAATTCGTGCTGCTCGGCGTGTCCGGATGGCGGCATCTCGGGCACGACGGCGCGTGGCCTGCCGCCGCGACCGACACGGCGCTCGGCGTGCTGGCCGGTGCGGTATTCGTTACCGTGATCGGGTTCGTCGGTGCGCGCCGCACGGCGGCGGTCAAGCGCGTGTCGATCCCGGTCGCGGGGCTGCCGGCCGGGCTCGACGGGCTGACGATCGTGCAACTGTCCGACATCCACGTCGGGCCGACGATCAAGCGGCCCTATGTCGAACGGATCGTGCGTGCGGTCAATGCGCTCGATGCCGACCTCGTCGTCGTGACGGGCGACGTGGTCGACGGCTCGGTCAAGCGCCTGCGCGAGCACACGGCGCCGCTCGGCCGCATGCAGTCGCGGCACGGCAGCTTCCTGGTGACGGGTAACCACGAGTATTACGCGGGCGCGCATGCGTGGATCGACGAGTTCCGGCGCATCGGGCTGACGGTGCTGCTCAACGAACACGTGTTGATCGAGCACGACGGTGCGCACGCGGTGCTCGCGGGCGTCACCGATTTCACGGCGGGCGGGTTCGATCCCGCTCACCGCAGCGACCCCATGCAGGCGCTGTCGGGCGCACCGCGCGACGTCGGCACGAAGATCCTGCTCGCGCACCAGCCGCGCAGCGCGGAAGCGGCGAACCGCGCCGGGTTTACCGTGCAGTTGTCGGGGCATACGCACGGCGGCCAGTTCCTGCCGTGGCCGCCTTTCGTGCGGCTGCAGCAGCCGGTGATCGGCGGGCTGAGCCGCTTCGGCGATCTGTGGCTCTATACGAGCCGCGGCACAGGATACTGGGGGCCGCCGAACCGCTTCGGCGTGCCGTCCGAGATCACGCTGATCCGGCTGACGCGCGGCGGGTAGCGCACGCTTCCCCGTTTGAAAAGAGGCCGGCGCCGGCCCGTCATCAGCGGGAACCGGCCCGACCGGCGGTTGTCACTCGATGCGGGCGATATCGTCGAAGTCGAAGCGCGGGCTGCGCGGGAACAGGCCGGCCGGATCGCCGTAGCCGAGATTCACGAGGAAGTTGCTCCTGATCGCGGTGCCCGCGAAGAACGCGGCATCGACCTTCGCGCCGTCGAAGCCGGACATCGGGCCCGCGTCGAGGCCGAGTGCGCGCGCGGCCAGGATCAGGTATGCGCCCTGCAGCGACGAATTGCGGAACGCGGTGGTCTCGATCAGCGCATCGTTGCCGGCGAACCAGCTGCGTGCGTCGGCGTGCGGGAACAGGCGCGGCAGGTGCTCATGGAATGCCATGTCCATGCCGACGATCACGGTGACCGGCGCGGCCATCGTCTTCGCGAGATTGCCTTCGGACAGCGCGGGCTTCAGGCGCGCCTTCGCCTCGGGCGACTTGACGAACACGAAGCGTGCGGGGCTCGCGTTCGCCGACGTCGGGCCGAATTTCGTCAGGTCGATCAGCCGGTGCAGCAGTGCGTCGTCGACGGGTTTGTCCTGCCACGCGTTGTGCGTGCGCGCGGAGAGAAACAGTTGGTCGAGAGCGGAGTCGGACAGCGTCGTCATGATGGATGGGATCCGGAAGGAAAGCGGCCGGGGCGAGCCGGCCGGGCAGAGGAAACAATGCGGCACGCTTCGGCAACGCGGGCCGCGACACGCCGCGATGATAGCGTGACGCGCGAACCGCGAACCGCGAACCGCGAACCGCGAACCGCGAACCGCGAACCGCGAACCGCGAACCGCGAACCGCGAACCGCGAACCGAGAACCGAGAACCGAGAACCGAGAACCGAGAACCGAGAACCGCGCATCGCGGGCGCGGCGGATTCCTCTTGTCAGTGAATGACAGCGCATGGCAGTGTGCGACGCCGTTGGCTAGTATGCAGGCATGCACTGTTCGCTCCGTTCATCGCCCGTTTCTCCCGACATGTCGACACCCGATCTCTTCGCTGACACACCCGCTCCCGACGTGGACTGGTACCCGGACTGGCTGGCGCCGTCCGATGCCGATCGCGTGCTGGCCGCGTTGATCGGCGAGGTCGCGTGGCAGCAGGACACGATCCGCACGCCGCGTGGACGCATTCCGTTGCCGCGGCTGACCGCATGGCAGGGCGAGCCGGATGCCGTCTACGTGTATTCGGGGATCCGCAACGTGCCGGCGCCGTGGACGCCGGCCGTGCTCGACTTGAAACGCGCGGTCGAGGCGACGTCCGGCGCGCGTTTCAACAGCGTGCTGCTCAATCGCTACCGCAACGGGCAGGACAGCCTCGGCTGGCATGCGGACAACGAGCCCGAGCTGGGCGATGCGCCGGTGATCGCTTCGGTGAGCCTCGGCGCGATGCGCGTGTTCGACCTTCGCCATCGCAAGACCGGTGTCACGCATGCGTATCGCCTCGGGCATGGCAGCCTGCTCGTGATGCACGGGCGCACGCAGGCCGAATGGCAGCACCGCGTGCCGAAGGCGCCGGGCGTGCAGGGCGAGCGCGTGAACCTGACGTTTCGGCGCGTGATGCCGGTTGGTACGGGCCGGTAACAACCGTCGTCGCCGACGTGCCTGGATCGCCGGACGATTCACGCCCCTTTTTTCGATTCACCGGCGATCGATGCAGGTAAGCAGTCGCGTGTGCGGCACGTTGCCGCACGAGTGCCGAACCGGGCGCGTTGAAACGGCGCTGAGGCCCGTGGCATATGGGTTTCAGGAAAATTCGATCGACCGCTCGGTTCCGATAGATGAGTGAAACCTCTGATGGTGCGTCGCAACAATCCTTGACTAGACTGTCGAATGGCAGAAGCGCGTCGCATCCCGGCGCGATCCTTTCGACATGCCCCAAGCGTTGCCGATGCGGTGCGCAAGGGGGCAGGAGCAAAACGCGTGACCGTATTCGACCCTTCCTTCGAACCCTCGCTGCACGTCTTTGAACAAGACGGCGGATGGCAATGGGCGCTGACGGTGAAGCGGGCGACCGGCGTTGGCGTGAAAGTCGTTGCGTTCAGCCAGGAAGGCTTTCGCGGCGAAGCCGAGGCCTACGCCGCCGGCCAGCTTGCCCGCGCCGAGTATGACGACGCCGTGACGGCCTGACGCCGTCGCGTCGATCCCGCCGCCCGAGGATCGTCTTCATCGTTGGCCGCCCGCCGCCGGGTGGTTCTTTCCCGATCGTTTTCAGTTTTCCGTCGCCTGTCGCGCTTCGCGCGACAGTGCGTGCGGCGTGTTTGCACGCCCGTTCGCCTGAGCCCGCCGCGCCAAATGGTCCGTACCATTCGACACGTGTGTGCCATACGCCACGCTTAACGTCGCTGCACGGCGTCCGTCGCGCCGGCGATGCGGCTTCGTGCCGCGATTCGAATGCCGGACGCCGGACGCCGACCCATCGACAAGAATGCAGGTCATGTGCGACGACAGAACCGACTACAACCGCCAGGCATGCGGCGGATCGCGCACGGCGCGGGCGCCGGAACGGGGATTCACGCTGATCGAGGTGCTGATCGCGCTGGCGATCGTCGCCGTGGCGCTCGGCGCCGTGATGCGCGCGATCGGCGCGCTCGCGTCGGATACCGACATGGCGCGCATGCGCCTGCTCGCGTTGTGGAGCGCCGACAACGCGCTCGGCGAGATCCGCATTGCATCGACCTGGCCGTCCGTCGGCACCAACACGTTTGCCTGCCCACAGGGCCGCTACCGGTTCGTGTGCCGCCAGTCGGTGGCCGCGCTGCCGAGCCCGCTCGTGCGTCGCGTGACGGTGAGCGTGTATCCGTCCGCGTCGAGCCGCAACGTGCTCGCGGAAGTCGTCACGGTGATCCAGAATGAAGCGCGCCGCTGACCCGCGCGCGGCAGCGCGTGCCAGTACCCGTGCCCGCGGCTTCACGCTGATCGAGATGCTGGTCGCGATTGCGCTGCTCGCCGTGATCGCGCTGCTGTCGTGGCGCGGTCTCGATGCGACGATCCGCGGCCGCGACGATATTGCGTCGAATCTGGCGCAAACGCGTCTGCTCGGCCGCTACTTCTCTCAACTGCAGTTCGACCTGACGAACCTCGTGACGCCCGATGAAGTTTTCGGGCCGCCGCTGCGCATCCGCCCGGGCGAACTCGTGATGGTGCGCCATCTCGGGGTCGGCGGCGGGCCGACGCAGATGCAGGTGGTGCGCTACCAGCTCAAGGGGCGCGAGCTCGTGCGCAGTGCGTCGCAGCCGCTCGCGTCGCTTGTCGAAGTCGACGACGCGCTGCATCACATGGATGGGTTCGCGCGCGTGGTGGTCAGCAATGATGCGCGCTCGATGCAGCTTTCCGTATGGATTCCGCCCGGCGGATGGACGACGAGCCAGGCCGTCATCGAACAGTCGTATGCGCAGTTTCTCGCGCAGCACGGCATCAGCAACTTCACGTCGATCGGCGTGCCGGTGCCGCGCGGGGTTCGCTTCTCGGTCACGATGGGCGCGCCGGCGGTCGAATACGTGCGGACGATCCCGATCGGCCAGTGACGGCGGCGCGCGCGGCCCCCGGCACGGCGTGTGTTCCGTCCCCCGGACAAAATGGTCCGTAACTTTCGTCATACGTCTGTTATTGCCCGTCCGTTAGTCTCGTGACGAGCATGGCCGCCGCGACCGGTTCCATCGAACCGGATCGGCGGCGGCATCGGCAAACGGGAAGGGGGCGAACGTGACGGTCGAGCACCGGCATGATGCACACGCGGGCGCGTCGGGACTCGACGCGCGCGAACAACGGCAATCGGCGGCGATCCTGAGCCGCGCACAAAACTGGCACAGCGCCGGACGATTCGACGACGCGGCGCGCGAATATCTCGCCGTGCTCGAGAAGGAGCCGGACAATCCCCAGGCATTGCACCTGTACGGCATCCTGCAGTTCCAGCGCGGGGCGGCCGACGACGCCGAAGCGTTGCTGCGGCAGTCGGTTGCGATCGCACCCGGCACGCGCGTGCTGTCGGATCTCGGTGCGATCGCCGGCGAGCGCGGCCGTGTCGGCGAGGCGCTCGAGCATTTCGCGGCCGCGCTGCGAGCGACGCCCGACGACGTGCAGACGCTCGTGCGCCGCGGCAACACGCTGCTCGGGCTGCGCCGCCCTGACGAGGCGCTGGCGTCATTCGACCGCGCGCTCGCGGTGTCGCCGCTGGTGCTCGATGCGCTTTGCAATCGCGGCAGCGCGCTGCGTGCGCTGAGTCGTTTCGACGAGGCGCTCGATACCTACGATCGCGCGCTGATGGTCGACCCGCGTTCGTTCGAATCGTGGTTCAACCGCGGCCTCGTACTGCGCGAGCTACAGCGGCCGGCCGATGCGCTGCAGTGCTTCGAGCGTGCCAACGCGATCCGGCCCGGCATGGCCGCGATCATGGCCGAGCGCGGCCGCACGCTGATCGATCTCGATCGGCCGGGCGAGGCGCTCGACGCGTTCAACGAAGCGATCGCTGCCGATCCCGCGCGGATCGACGTGCTTTACAACAGCGCGGTCGCGCTCGAACGGCTCGGCCGCGCGGACGAAGCGCTCGCCCGTTGCGAGCGCGTGTTGAGTTTCGATCCGGATCATGTTCGCGCCCATGCGAGCCGTGGCAACGCGCTACTGCAGCTCAAGCGCCACGATGACGCGCTGTCTGCCTACGCGCGTGCGCTGGCGCTCGATCCGCACTCGGCGGAGACGTTGTGCAATCGCGGCACCGCGTTGCGTTACCTGAAGCGTTACGACGACGCGCTGGCCAGCTACGACGCCGCGGTTGCGCGCGACGCGCGGTTCGCCGAAGCGTGGACCAACCGCAGCAGCGTGCTGCAGGACCTGCATCGCTACGACGAAGCGATGGCGTCGCTCGACCGTGCGCTCGCGCTGCGCCCCGATCACGCGACGAACTGGCTCAACCGCGGCAACCTGCAATTCGAAACGGCGCGCACGGACGATGCGCTTGCCTCGTACGACCGCGCGATCGCGCTGCAACCCGACTACGCCGAAGCGCATTTCGCACGTGCGTCGTTGTATCTGATCGAAGGCGATTTCGCGCGCGGCTGGCCCGAGTACGAATGGCGGCTGCGCGATGCGCAGCTTGCGCGGCACTACCGGCCGTTCACGCAGCCGGCGTGGCAGGGCGATACGCCGCTCGACGGTCGGACGGTGCTGATTCATGCGGAACAAGGATTCGGCGACACGCTGCATTTTTGCCGCTATGTGCCGCTGGTGGCGGCACGTGGCGCGCGAGTCGTGTTCGAGGTGCAGCCGCAACTGCGCGCGCTGATGGCGTCGCTGTCCGGCGCGGCCCACGTGATCGCGCGCGGCGAACCGTTGCCGGCGTTCGACTGCCAGGCCCCGTTGTTGAGCCTGCCGCATGCGTTTCGCACCGACGAAGCCACGATTCCGCAACCCGGCGCGTATCTGCATGCCGACCCGCAGCGCACGCGCCAGTGGGACGCGCTGCTCGGCGAGCGGCGCCGGCCACGGATCGGGATCGCATGGGCCGGCAATCCGGAGCACCGGAACGATCACAACCGGTCGATCGATTTCTCGCGGCTCGCGCCGCTGTTCGATCTCGACGTCGACTGGATCAGTCTGCAAAAGCCCGTGCGCGAACGCGACGAGGCGCTGCTCGCGGGTGCGCCGGTGCGTCGCGTCGACGACGAACTCGGCGACTTCGCCGACACGGCCGCGCTGATCGGCGCGCTGGATCTCGTGATTGCGGTCGATTCCGCCGTCGCGCACCTGGCGGGTGCGCTGGGCCACGCGGTCTGGGTGCTGCTGCCCGATCCGGCGGAGTGGCGCTGGATGCGCACGCGCGGCGACAGCCCGTGGTATCCGTCCGCGCGGCTGTTCCGGCAGGCCGCGCCGGGGGACTGGACAGGCGCGATCGACGCGGTGCGTGCCGCGATCGGGCCGATGACACGTTAGACACGACACGCGATACCAACAGCGACAAGTGGGGGCCACACGATGACACCGAACGGGGAAGGGACGACACTCGCGAGCGCACCGGTCGCGCCGGATCGCCGTCCGCCCGATACCGCGCAACTCGAACGGCTGCTCCTGCGCGCGCGCAAGGCGCACCACGAGGGCGCGCTGCAGCATGCGGAGCACGCGTATACCGAATTGCTGACGCTCGATCCCGAGCATCCGGAGGCGCTGCACCTGCTCGGCGCGGTGCGCTTCCAGCAAGGGCGGCTCGACGACGCCGAGCCGCTGATGCGGCGCTCGATCGAGCACCGGCCGGTGCCGCTCGCACTCGCGAATTACGCGGCGGTGCTGACCGGGCTCGGGCGGGAGCACGACGCGCTCGTGCGTCTCGACGAAGCACTCGCGATCAACCCGGTTCATCAGCGCGTGTTGTTTCAGCGCGCGGGCCTGCTCGGGCAGCTCGCCCGGTACGACGACGCATGTATGGTCTACGATCGGCTGCTCGAGTTGACGCCCGGTTTTGCCGACGGCTATGTGAAGCGCAGCGACATGTTGCGCGCGCTCGGCCGTCACGACGAAGCGCTTGCCGATTGCGATCGATCGATCGCGCTGGCCGGGCGTTCGTTCGATGCGATGCGCGGACGCGGCCTCGCGTTGCGCGAACTCGGCCGCTTCCGCGATGCAGTCGACAGCTATGGCTACGCGCTCGCGCAGACGCCCGGCAGCACCGAGGTGCTGTTCCTGCGCGGCGTCGCATATCTCGATCTGCAGGATCCCGAGCGCGCGCTCGCGGATTTCAATGCGGCGATCGCGGCGAGCCCGACTTTCATCGATGCGATCTTCAACAGCTCGATCGCGCTCGAGCTGCTGGGCCGGCACGACGAAGCGCTCGTGCGCTGCGACCGCGTGCTCGCGATCGATCCGCGCCACGCGCGGGCACTGGCGAACCGCGGCAACGCGGCCAGCCACCTGGAACGCTATCGCGACGCGGCCGACAGCTACGCGCGTGCACTCGACACGGAACCGCGCAGCACCGGCGTGCTGTGCAACTACGCGAGCGCGCTGATGCGCATCGAACGTCACGACGATGCGCGCGACATGTGCGACCGCGCGCTTGTGCTCGATGCGGGCTACGTGCCCGCCTGGTTCACGCGCGGCCGCGTGCAGCTCGAGACGCACCGCTACGAGGCCGCGCTCGACGATTTCGCGCGCGTGATCGAGGCGACGCCGCGCGACAAGCTTGCGCATTTTCATCAAGCTAATGCCCTGCGTGCGCTGCGGCAGCACGACGCCGCGCGGCAGGCCTACGCGGATGCGATCGAGATCGATCCCGACTACGTGCTCGCGCACTGCATGCGTGCGTTCCTGTGCCTGTCGATCGGCGATTTCGAAGCGGGTTGGGCCGAGTATGAATGGCGTTGGCGCGATACGCAGCTCGATGGCAGTCGACGCAATTTCGCGCAACCGCGATGGAAGCGTGAAATGCCGCTCGACGGTAGGACGATCTTGCTGTACGCCGAACAGGGGCTCGGCGACACGCTGCAGTTCTGTCGCTACGTGCCGCTCGTGAAGGCGCTCGGCGCGCGTGTCGTGGTCGAGTCGCCAGTTGAATTGCGGCCACTGTTGGCGACGCTCGACGGCATCGATACGATGATCACGCGCGGCGATCCGCTGCCGCAGTTCGACTTGCATTGCCCACTGCTGAGCCTGCCGCTCGAATTCCGTACGGACCTGGCGTCGATTCCCGCTGGCGTTCCGTATCTGCGGGCCGACCCGGTGCTGGTCGCGCGCTGGCAAGACATGCTCGGCTCGTCGGGCCGTCCGCGTGTCGGGCTCGTCTGGTCTGGCAATCCGATGCACTCAAATGATCGGAATCGTTCAATGACACTGACCGATCTGCTGCCGCTGCTCGATGACAGGTACGACTGGATCAGTCTGCAGAAGGTGGTGCGCGACGAGGATCGTCCGGTGCTCGAATCGAATCCGATTCGATTCGTCGGCAATGAACTGCGAGACTTCGCCGATACGGCGGCGTTGGCTCAACTGATGGACTGCGTGGTCAGTGTCGATACGTCGGTTGCGCATCTCGCTGGCGCGCTCGGCCGGCCGCTCGCGATGATGATTCCGCATACGCCTGATTTTCGCTGGCTGCTCGATCGGGACGACAGCCCGTGGTACCCGTCCGCGCGACTGTTCCGTCAGCCGGAAGGTGGGCAATGGGCACCCGTTGTCGAACGGATCGCGGCCGAGTTGCCCGCGATCGTAGGTGGAGGGCCGCGATGAACGTGCGTCCGACGACAGGCATGGAAGCCGGCGCAGGTTTGCTGCGTGCAGCACTCGACGATGCGCTGCGCAATGCGCGCACGCGACTTGAGCAACGTGACTTTGTCGGTGCGAGGCGGCTGTACGAGGGTGTGCTGACGATGTCGCCCGACAACGTCGAAGCGCTGCATCTGCTCGGACTTGTTCATCTACGACTCGGCGATACGACGCGGGCGCAACCACTGATCGCGCGATCGATCCAGCTGGGGTTGAATCAGTCGTGGAATCTGGCGAATCATGCTGCCGCGCTGACCGGCGTCGGCCGTCATCAGGAAGCGCTTGCGGCGGCCGATCTGGCACTCGCACGGGACGTAGGTCATGCACCGGCCTACGCCGCGCGCGGAGACGCGCTGCTTGCGCTCGGGAGATATGAGGAGGCAATTGCAGCATACGATTGCGCGCTGACACGTGCGCGCGATCTCGCCGCATCCTGGATCAAGCGTGGCGAGGCGCTGCGGAAGCTCGGACGACCCGCCGACGCACTGATCAGTGTCGAGCGTGCGCTGCACGTCGATCGGAACGATCCGGACGCGCATGCAGAGCGCGCTCGTATATTGCGGATTCTGGGTCGTTGCGAAGAGGCGTTGCATGGTTACCAGCTTGCGATGGTCGCGCGCGGCAAGACGTCGGAACTCGTGTACGCATGCAGCTATGTGCTGACTGAACTGGGTCGTCCGGCCGAGGCGCTGACGTACCTCGACGAAGCGCTTACCCGCACACCGAACGACGTGCAGTTGCTGTTCGCGAGCTGCGTCGCGCTCGATCTGCTGCATGCGCGCGATGCACTTCTCACGCGTTGCGACAGGATTATTGGACTGGATCGCGACCATGTTGCTGCATGGGTCGGCCGCGGTAATGCACTGCTCGGACTCGAACGCTACAGCGAGGCCGCGATCGCATACGGCGAGGCGCTCGCGCGGGTACCCGACGAAATCGACGCGCTGCGCAATCGCGCCGCCGCATTGCGCGCGCTCGGCGCTTTTGATGACGCGCTGGCGCATTACGACCGAGCACTTGCGACGACTGGCGCTCATGTGGAACTCCTGCACAACCGTGGGCTGACGTTGCAGCAGCTCGGCCGTTACGACGACGCGCTCGCGAGCCACGCGGCGGCAGCCGACGCGCCCGCCGATACCGCGCACGCGATTTATACGCGGGCGGTGGCGCGTCAGCAGATGGGCGAGCACGACGCGGCGCTCGACGATTATGTGCTCGCCTGTGAACGCGATCCGCACAACGGCACTGCACGCCGTTCGGAAGCGTTCTGCCGGCTGCTGATGGGGGATTTTGAGTCGGGCTGGCGGCAGCATGAGATGCGCTGGCGCGCGTCCGACGTGGTACTTCATCGGCGTCATGCGGACCGACCGATGTGGCGTGGCGACGAGTTGCTTGCGGGCCGGACGGTGCTGCTTCATGCGGAGCAGGGCTATGGCGATACGCTGCAATTCTGTCGATACGCCAGCCTGGTTCATGACCGGGGCGCGACCGTGATCGTCGAGGCGCCGGCTGCGCTCGGCGAACTGCTCGGCACGCTGCGCGGCGTGAGCCGGGTCGTCACGGAGGGGCAGCCGATGCCGGCGTTCGACCTGCAGTGTCCGCTGATGAGCCTGCCATATGCGTTTCGCACGACGCTCGATACGGTGCCGGCCGATGTGCCGTACCTGCGTGCCGATGCGCGACGGCGCGACGCGTGGGCAGAACGTCTCGATGCGATTTCGCCGTCCGGCCGGTTGCGAGTCGGGCTCGTATGGTCGGGCAACCCGCGCCATGCGAACGACGAAAACCGTTCAATACCGTTTGCCGCGCTCTTACCGCTTGTTGCAGCGCACGACGCGACGTTCGTGAGCCTGCAGCCACTAATACGTGCGCGCGACGCCGACGCGTTCGCCGCAAGCGGCGTGCTGTCGTTCGCGGACACGCTCACGGATTTCGCCGAAACGGCTGCACTGGTCGACGCGCTGGATCTCGTGATCAGCGTCGACACGTCGGTTGCGCACCTGGCTGGCGCGCTCGGGCGGCCCGTGTGGGTGCTGCTGCCGCGCGTACCGGACTGGCGCTGGCTGCTCGAACGCGACGACTGCCCGTGGTATCCGTCCGCGAGGTTGTTCCGGCAGGCGCGGCCCGGAGACTGGCCGGCGGTGATCGGCCGGGTGGCCGACGCATTCGGCACGGTGCGCCGCACGCCCGCTGTGGCGGCGTGACCGCCTTCCATGACAAAAGCTACGGACCTTTTCACGGTGGCCGGAATGGTCCGTAACAGTCGCCATGTCGCTGCCATTCGCGCTTCGTATGGTCTTCGGATTCCAGCGGCCTGTTTCAGGCGCAACGACATGTGCGGTGCCGGACCGGCGCCGCGCGCAAATTCCTAGCATCGGGGTGGCAAGAATGGCAGCACGCGCACGTACGGAACGGCAACTTCGCGCAACGGCCTCGCGGTCGGTCCTGAAATCGGAGCTGAGCCCGCTTTACCGCGCGGTCGTGCTGATGCTCGCGGCGGGTGTGTCCGCTCATGCGCATGCGGCAGGCATCATGAACCTCGGTCACGTGGCTGCGAGCCCGGTGGCCGGTGGCGCGGGCGGTGCCGGCGGCGTGCCGGGGATTCCGAATCTCGGCGTGTCGCCGCAGCAGGCGCTGCAGGCGAGCCAGCCGTCGATCCGCAACCTCGGCTATGCGGCGCACGCGATCGCCGCGCAGATCGCGGCGCAGCAGAATGCGGCGGCGGCCGCGGCGAAGCTGCCGTCGACCGTGCCGAACGGGCTGGCGCCGGGCGGGCTGCAGGTGGCCGCGGGCGCAACGGGCGATACGAACAATCCGGTGCTGTGGGTCAACGCGAACGCGCCGACGCAGAACGTCGACGCGAGCGGCCACGTGAACGTCGACGTGAAGCAGACCGGGCAGAACGCGGTGCTGACGTGGGAGACGATGAACGTCGGCCGGCAGACGACGCTGAATTTCGACCAGTCGGGCGGCACGCAGACGAACGGCGCGAACAACTGGGCCGTGCTGAACCGGATCAACGATCCGAGCGGCAGGCCGAGCCAGATTCTGGGGAACATCACCGCGCAGGGGGCGGTGTACGTGATCAACCGGAACGGGGTGCTGTTCGGCGCCGGGTCGCAGGTGAATGTGCATTCGCTGGTGGCGTCGTCGCTCGACGTGCTGAACATGAACAACTACAACCAGACCCTGCAGAACCGGGTGCCGGTTGTGACGGATAGCAGTCTCGCGCAGGATGCGGCGGGGATCGTCGCGAGCAACAAGCAGTTCCTGAGCCTGCCGGCAGGGACGACGGGCGGGCTCGCGTATCCGCAATCGGGCAGTTCGTCGGGGGTGAACGGCGACGGTACGATTCCGAACGAGGTGCTCGGGCTGGGCAACCAGATCAACCTGACTTCTGCTAGCCAGTATCGGCCGTGGGGCGATGTCACCATCGAGCAGGGCGCGTCGATTACCACGCATGCGAACGGAAATGCGAGCGACGGCGGCTTTGTCATGATTGCGGCGCCGAACGTGACGAACGCCGGGCACATCAAGGCGACGGACGGGCAGGTCGTGCTCGCGGCCGGGGTGGGCGTGAGCCTGCGGCCCGTCGTCGGCACGCCGGCGAATCCTCAGGTGCTGCTTCCGGAACTCAGCGGAAGAATCTCGCTGCTCGGGCCGAACGGGCAGGTGACCGATATCACGCCGGCCGGTACGCTGACCAACACGGGTATCGTCGAAGCCGCGCGCGGGAACGTGAACCTGCTCGGTAGCCGCGTCGCGCAGAACGGTGTGGTCGGCGTGACGACGAGCGTCAACACACCCGGCGCGATCACGATTTCCACGGTCGACGAATACCAGTCGAACAATCCGACCGGTGCCGCCTATTTTGGGCAGGCGCTCCAAACCACGACCTTCACCGGAGGCGCCAACGACACGCATCGTGCAGGCCTGCTGAGCTTCGGACCAGATTCGGTGACGACGGTGATGCCGGACGGCAACGGCCAGACGACGCCGTCGACGCCGGGTGCGACCTTCACGCCGGGCAGCATCGGCATGACGGCCGGATCGATCTGGTTCCAGGGCGGCTCGCTGATCGAGGCGCCCGGTTCGAAGGTATCCGTGACGGCGCTGACACCTTCGGCATCGGGCGCGCAGGCGCCGGCAGGCCAGACCGCCGTACCCGGCCGGATCTATCTCGACAGCGGTGCGACGATCGACGTATCGGGCCTTGCGAACGTCGAGGTGCCGATCTCGCAATCGTTCGTGACGGTCGACCGCATCGGCCAGAACGAGCTCGCGGATTCGCCGCTGCTGCGCAATGGCTTCCTGCTCGGGTACAAGAACCTCGTGTTCGACAGCACGCTGACGGGCACCCGCAGCGACGGCGTGCAATGGGTCGGCAGTCCGATCCTGAACCTGTCGGGTTATGTGAACCTGATTCCGCGCACGGTCGACCAGCTGTTGACCAATGGCGGCTCGATCACGCTGTCGGGCAACGAGGTGATGACCGCGACCGGTTCGTCGATGAACCTGAACGGCGGCTACGTGCATTACGACGGGGGGATCGTCAACACGACGCGGCTGGTCGACGCGAATGGTGCGCTCGTGCCGATCGGACAGGCAAGCCCGTACGACACCTATGTCGGCATCGCGGGGCAGTTCGTCGAATCCCACCCGCGCTGGGGCGTGACGAAGACGTGGTACAACCCGCTGCTGACGATGGGCACCTATCAGGGCGACTACATCGTTGGCGGCAACGCGGGCACGCTCGACATCTACGGGCTGCAGTCGACGGTGCTGGACGGCGACATCAGCGCGCAGGCGTTCGGCGGCGCGAAGCAGATGCAGGGCAACAGCCTGCCGAGCGGCGGAACGTTCAACCTCGGCGCCGATCCGAAGCTCGCCAGCGGCGCGCTGGTGCACCTGACGTCGAACAACAACGACGTTACGTCGGGCACCACCGGTCTCGTCGTGCTGCAGGACAACGCGCCGCAGCTCACCGAAATCGCGCCGGGTTTCTCGATCGATACGCCGCTCGACAAGACGGCGTTGCAGGCATTACCCGCGACCGATCCGCGCAACGTGCTGACGACCACCGTGGTGCCGGTCGCGACGCTGAACAACGGCGGTTTTGCGAACCTGAACGTGACCGAGGACAAGGTTGGCGGCAAGGGTGTGGTGGTTCCGCAGGGTACGCAGTTGAACCTGCAACCGGGTGGCTCCATTACCTTGAACAGCCCGGTGCCGGGCACCGACGTCAACGTGGCCGGGCGATTGTCCGTGCCGTCGGGGTCGATCTCGATCACGAGCGGTGGCAACGTGATCGTCGGGCCGCAGGGCGTGATCAGCACCGCTGGGCAGTGGGTGAACAACGATGTGCAGGCCATGCCTGGCACGACGCCCGGCAACGGCCAGTTCATCAACGGCGGCAGCATTACGCTGTCGGCGCTGCTCAGCTCGAACGTCGTCGGCGGCGGGGCTTTTGGCGATACGTCGGGGTCGGTGCTGCTGCAACCCGGCAGCGTGCTGGATGTATCGAGCGGCGGCGAACTGCTGTCGAACGGTCAGATGCTGATGCAGAACGGCGTGCCTGCCGGGCGCGGCGGCAATGTGACGTTGCAGGCGTACTCGGCCACACCGTTGAAGCAGTTCGGTGCGACGGACAGCGCGCCGGACCTGCCTACCGTGAAGCCGACAGTCGGTACGATCTCGATGGGCGGCACGATCCTGAGCGAGGGGTTTTCGGGAGGTGGCACGCTGACGCTGCAAGCGCTCGGGTTCCAGATCGGCGGCGACGTGGCGACCGCGTCGCCGTGGGACGTTTATCTGCCCGGGAATTTCTTTGCGCGGCAGGGCTTTGGCAAGTATGTGCTGAATGCGTTTTACGATGCGACGGTCGCACCAGGCGCAGCGGTTGCCGTCACGCAACTGAACCGCATCCCGGACATGCTCGCACTCCAGCAGGCTGGCACGGGCGCAAACTTGTCGGCGGGCGGCCTGACCGCGATCGGACAACTCGATGCCTATCACCGGCAAGCGACGAACCTCGTCCTGACGGGCGGCAACTACACTTCGTGGCGGACCGCGACCGGCGCTACACCGTCGTACCCGGGCGTCACTGGTGCGGTGACGTTGTCGGAAGGCGCGTCGATTCAAGCGGATGCCGGTGCAAGCATCGGCCTGGGTTCGCCGACGCAGGTCACGGTGCTCGGCTCGATCATCGCCCCAGGCGGGGCGATCACGCTGAGTGCGGACGGCAACGGCAAGTACGCGCAGGCGGGGCAGTTCAACACCGGTTTCCGGAGCGCGAGCCAGTCGGTCTGGCTCGGCGTCGACGCGTCGCTCGACGTATCGGGCACAGCATTGACCAATCCTCTTGCGGCGCCGGTCAAGATCGGCTCGGCGACGGTGGTGCCGGATACGGGCAAGGTGCTGGCCGGCGGTTCGGTCACGATGTCGAGCGACACGGGCTACGTGGTTGCGCAGTCAGGCTCGAAGATCGACGTATCCGGCACGTCGGCGAATTTCGATCAGTTGCAGCCGAACGGTACTTACGCGTCACAGCCGGTATGGAGCGACGCCGGCTCGATCACGCTGTCGGCGGCCAACGGCCTGTTCGCGGATGCGACGCTGGCGGGGCATCCGGGGGCCGCACAGGCACGCGGCGGCACGCTGACGGTGCTGTCGAATCAGTCCGACAGCACGACCGGCACCGCGTTTGTCGTGCGGCAAGGCGGCGCGCTGGTGCCCGTCGGGTTGGCGCCGGGGCAGGATTTTACCTCGGCGATCGATCCGACGACAGGGTTGCCGATCGGCCAGCCGACCGGCGTCCTCCAGTTCGCCGCGGACCGACTGAAAGGCTCGGGCATCGCGAATCTCGTGTTCGACAGCAGCATGCTGTCCACGCTTTCCGGCATACGGCCAACGCCGGTTCTGTTCGCGGGCGACGTTACGCTGGCGTTGCCGGAATCGGTGACGCTGAATGCGGGGCGTATTGCCGCGATCGGCATGGGGCAGTTGTCGACACTGTTGTCGACGCCGGCGCGCAAACCGGACGGCACGGTGGCATCGGTCGTCGATGCCGTGCTGGCACAGGCGCCAGGCGTGCCGCTTGGTACGACGGTCGAGATCGATGCGCCGTACGTGGCGTTGTCGGGGCCGACCATCCGGCCGCAGTTGCCCGCATTCAATCCGGTCGCGACGCTGTCCGACGCAACGCTGAACGTGAATGCATCGTTCATCGATCTGAAGAACCAGTTCCAGCTCAACAATTTCGGCCACGCGAACTTCACGAGCAGCGGCGATATCCGTCTGAGTTCGGCAACGGCCGACCAGTCCTTTGCGAAGCTCGCCACGGGCGTGCTGTACACGCCGGGCGACCTCACGTTCAAAGCGGCGGACCTGTATCCGTCGACCGGCAGCACATTCGTCGTCGCTGCGGTCGGCCCGACCGATTCGTCGACCGGCAAGCCGGCGCCGACGACGGTCACGTTCGTATCGAACGGTGTGTCCGGTACGCCGCTTTCCGCGGGCGGCACGCTGCTGGTCGACGCGACGGACATCGTACAGGGAGGCACGGTACGCGCGCCGTCAGGCACGATCGTGCTCGGCGTCGGCGATCCGTCGAATGCGGCCACACAGGCGCAGTTTGCCGGTTTGCCACTTGTCGCGACGGATTCGGTCAGGCTGGCAAGCGGCAGCGTGACATCGGTTTCCAACGAAAGGGCGGTCATTCCGTACGGGACGACGATCGACGGGGTTGAGTGGCAGTTCAATCCAGTTGCAGGCGCCACGACCCCCGATCTGACCGCGCCGCCCGCGAAATATGTGGGGGTGAACGGCAGCAACGTCGCACTCGACAAGGACGCGACGATCGACCTGTCCGGTGGCGGCGATCTGCAGGCCGCCGAATGGGTGCCGGGCACCGGCGGCACACGCGACGTGCTGTCGCAATACAACGTGAGCTATGCAAGCGGCAAGGGCGCGACGGCGGTGCCGGTCAATGTCGGAGGCGGCAACGTCTACGCGATCGTGCCGGGCGCGCAGTCGCCCGTTGCCGCCTATGACCCGATGTTCGCGCAGACGCAGCAACCGTCGACCAATGCGAACGGCGCGCCCACGACCGCGACGATGGGCGTCGGTCAGGCGGGCCTGACGGATTCGGTCGGCAAGGCGGTGTACCTGTCGGGTGTGCCGGGCCTGCCAGCCGGCTACTACACGCTGCTGCCGGGCAAGTACGCGACGTTGCCGGGCGCTTATCGCGTCACGGTGTCGGGCATGGCCGGCAACGTCGTGCCGGGTGCGAGCCAGGTACTGCCGGACGGCACGGTCGTGACGGCGGGCTATTTCGGCGATGCATTGACGGGCGGCCGCAGCGCGACGCCGACGCTGTTCAACGTGCAGTCGAACGGCGTGTGGCAGCAGTACTCGCAATACACGCTGACAGGCGCGAACGGATACTTCACGAAACTCGCCGCCACCAAGGGCAACGTGACACCGCCGTTGCCGGTGGACGGCGGCCAGCTGGTGCTGGCGGCGACGAAGACGCTGGCGCTCGGTGCGACGCTGAACGCGGCGGCCGGCGCGGGCGGCGCACCGGCCGAAGTGGATATCGCGTCGCAGGACATCCAGATTACCGGCAGCGGTAGCGCGGCGCTGCCCGGCTATCTGCAGATCGGCAGCGATGCACTCGATTCGTTGAACGCAGGCAGCCTGCTGATTGGCGGCACGCGTGCCGCAACGACCAGCGGCGTCACGATCACGCCGATCGCGAACAGTGTCGTTCTGTCGAACGATGGAAACACGACGCTGAATGGCCCGGAGATCCTGCTCGTCACGAAGACCGATGGCAGCGGCACCGATCCGAACGCGGCGAATGGCCTGCGCGTCGATGCAGGTGCCTCGATTGCCGCGCAGGGCGATTATCCGGCAGCGAAGGACCAGCCGATCGCGATCGCGGGCGACGGTGCGCTGCTGCGCGTGTCGAACGGCGCGATGGCGCCGCTGTCGCGTACCGGCGGAACCGGCACGGGCCTGATGACGGTCGGCGCGGGCGCGACGCTCGCGGGCGGCCAGGCGCTGCTGCTCGATTCGTCCGGCAACCTGAAGGTCGATCCGACTGCAGTGCTGTCGGCCAAGGCGATCACGGCGGACGGCTCCGCGATCACGTTCACGAGCGCGAGCGGTGCGGCGGCGACGAACCTGCCGGGCTTCGTGGTAGATCCGGCCGGTCTCGCACAATTCGCGAACGCGCAGCAGGTGACGCTGCGCAGCTACGGCGCGATCGGCTTCGTCGGCGACGTGAGCGCGACGTTTGGCAACAGCGTCGATCTGAGTGCGGGCACGTTCACGAGCGATGGTGGCCACGTGACGCTGAATGCGCAGCAGGTTGCATTCACGAACGAGATGGGCGCGACGCCGGGCACGGCGACTGCCGGAAACGGCACGCTGACCGTCAATGCGAAGGAAATCGACTTCGGTACGGGAACGAAGGCCGCGAGCGGCTTCGGTTCGGCGGTGATGAACGCGACGGGCGGCATCGTCGGACAGGGCACGGGCACGTTCGATTTCGGCGCATTGCCGGTGACGCTCGGTGCGCCGGTCTATCTGGCAGATACGAGTTCGGCCTCGACCGTGAAGACGACGGGGGCACTGACGCTGAATGGTGCGGCGGGCACCGCACTGACGCGCGACGCGGTGGGGGGTGCATGGACCTTCAAGGGCGGTGCGGTGGCCGACAACGGCGCGAAGATCAGTGCGCCGGCCGGCAACGTGACGCTCGAAGCGACGACCGGCAACCTGACGATCGGCGGTGGGTCGACGGTCAGTTCCGCAGGCGTATCGAAGCAGTTCTTCGACGTGACGCGTAATGCGCCCGCAGGCTCGATCAAGCTGACGGCCGACGCAGGCACCGTCGACGTGCAGTCCGGCTCGACGCTGGATTTCTCCGGCGCCAGCGGCGGCGGTGCGGCGGGCAGCCTCGCGCTGTCGGCGCCGCAACAGGTCGTGAACCTGAACGGCACGATCAAGGGCGGCGCGGCGAGCGGCTATGCGGGCGGTTCGTTCTCGCTGAATACGGGCGGTGCCGCCGATCTCGACGCGTTGTCGAAGACGCTCGCCTCGAGCGGCGTGAACCAGGCGATCGAGATCCACACGAAGACGGGCAACCTGACGTTGTCGCAGGGTAATACGCTGACCGCGAATTCGGTGCTGCTCACGGCGGACGGCGGGGCGGGCAACGCGGCCGATATCGCGAACGGCAACATAAACGTGCTCGGGACGATCGACGCATCGGGCAAGGCGGGCGGCGAGATCGACCTGTACGGCCGCAACGGCGTCGATGTCGAAGGTTCGCTGCTGGCCCGCGGGTCGGACCCGAACCAGCGCGGCGGCAAGATCAACATCGGCACGACCGCCGTGTTCGATCCGACGATCGTCGACGCGAACGGCAATTCGATCGCGTACAACGCGACGTACGGTTATGAGAACATTCTGCGTGCCAATGCGGGTGCCATTACGCTCGGCGCGAATGCGTTGATCGACGTGTCGGGCGGTACCGCCGGCGGTCTTTCGGGCGGCACGGTGAATTTCCGTGCGCCGCTGCTGATCGATAACGGCGTGAAGGTCGATCTGCCCGAAGCGTTCAACCCGGGCAAGGGGATCGTCGGTTCGCGCGCGACCTCGCTCGAAGCCTATGCGGTGTGGAGCACGACGGACGCGACGACGGGGGCAAAGCACTTCGACGGGGTCATCGACCCGGCGGGATGGTATGACAAGAGCGGTCATCTGCTGTCCGGCACGTTTACCGCGCAGGGCACGTCCGGCACGCCGGCGACGTTCTCGTTCACGCCGGATGGTTCCGGCGGCGGCACGCTGAAGAACCAGGCGACCGGCGTATCGACCAACGTCACGCAGGCCCAGCTTCAAAGCGGCGATACCGCTATCGGGTTCACCGGGTTGAACAGCATGTATTTCGCGCCGGCGAGCGGCGGCGCAAATACGGATCACCAGACCTTCTACGGATATCAGAACGGGGATGCGTCGTCGGCCGCACCAGGCACGCTGATGGGATTCGTGCAACACGGTCTCGACATGCTGGTGGATCCGTTCGCAGGAAAGAGCATCGCGAATACGCGCATCGTGCCGGGGATCGAGCTCGACAACCCGAGCCCCGCGATCAACGGCGGCGACATTCAGGTGCTGACGAACTGGAACCTGGGTGCGGGCGCATCGCCGACGAATCTCGCATTCCGTTTCGACGGGCAGGCGCCGGTCGTGACGCTGCGCGCCGAGAACAACGTGAAGGTGAAGGCGAGCCTGTCGGACGGATTCTTCCAGATCGCGAACCCGCTGGGCGGTGGCGGGACGATTCCGGTGCCGCCGTTGTCGAATTTCAACGCAGCGGACACGATTTACACGACGCCGTCGGGCGCGCTTGGGTATGCCGGATACGGGCTGAATTATTTCGGAGATAACGGTTTTGGTTCGGCCAAAAATATTGCATTCGGGCCTGGGCATCCTGCAGGCGGAACACCGGATGAAATTGCCGAGTACTACGCGTTGTATTCGGCATACGCGGGATATCTGGCTGAGACCGCCACTTCGATGAGTTCGTTGCTGGGGTGGGATCCGAAATCTTCCACCGCCGATATCATCTTGAAAATGCGCGGCAACAGCATGCAAGCCGGGCAACCGGTTGCGCCAGTCGCGCCATCGGCGATGGAGCAGGCCACTAATCCGGCCTCCTATCTGCTCTATCTGAACCAATACAAAACCTACCTGACAGCGACCGCGCAATTCTATGCCCAGCATGGGGCCGTCATGGCGCCTCACGCGGATACGGTTGCGCCGCCGGCGGTACAGCCCGTGACCGTGATCGCGACGACGACGATCGACCTGCCGGCGGTGGCCGACAATACGCCATCGCCGGTCTCGGTCGCGGGCAATCCGCTGCCGCTGCTGTCGGCGTCCCTGGCGGGGGGCGCGAGCAGTTCCTTCCGCGTGGTGGCCGGGGCGGATCTCGGCAGTACGAATCCGCTGGCATTGCAACCGTTTTCGCCATCGACCGGCGCGAGCGGAAACGGAAGCGTGACGCTCGGTGCTCATTCGACTTATGTGGATGCGAGCGGACTGGCGCTCCTTGCGCCGACGATGATACGTACCGGCACCGGTGCGATCGATGTGGCTGCCGCAAATGGCGTTGCACTGTTCGACGCAACGGAGACGCCGCCGAACGATCCGAATTCGATGATTGTCCCGGGCGTCATCTATACGGCCGGCGCACCTGCTGCGGGTGCACCGGCAGTCGGCGGCAGCGTGTCAATCCTGCATCCGAGTTGGTCCGGCAAGCAGGACATCCTGATTTCGCCGACCGTCAACCCCGATTCCGCTGGCGACATCACGATTCATGCGCAGGGCGATGTCGTCGGCGCGGAGCATCTGGTGGATACGACCGGCGCCGTGACCGGACAACCGGGCAGCGACATCAGCCAGTTCTGGTGGCAATGGATGCAGGTCGGCAATCCGACCGGGACGGTCGGCGCGACCAATCCTGGCACGCAGGTCGTTCGTACGTCCATCAACTATGGCGCGTTCGACCAGGGTGTGTTGAGCGCCGGCGGGAACGTCTCGGTGTCGGCTGGCGGGAACATTGCCGATCTGTCGGTTTCGCTGCCGACGACATGGTGGCTGACCGGTACCAATACGGATGCGCCGACCGTCAACACGGTGGGCGGTGGCAACCTGACGGTGCATGCGGGCGGAGATATTCTGAGTGGCGGCTATTTCGTCGCGAAAGGAACCGGAACGATCACGGCAGGAGGAAAGATCGGATCGGATCTGACTGTACCGTCGCAACTCGCGGGGCAGCCGCCGATAACGGTCGATACGTTGCTGGCGACGCAGGACGGCGTGCTGGACGTGAATGCTCGACAAGGCGTGAGCATCGGGCGTGTGTTCGATCCGTCGTATGCGCAGAGCAATGCGCTGTTGAGCGCATACAAGCAACAAGCGGACATGCAAGGCTATTCGTCGACGTCCGCCGTCAATATATCGGCGACGACCGGTGACGTGACGATCGGAACGCTATCCGACGTCGGTGTCATCGGCGGGGGCGCGACCAGCACGGCGATAGCGGGGAAGAACGATCTGTCGTATATCTTGCCGGCTTCGGTCGATCTGACTGCGTTCACCGGTGGAATCACGGTGGCGGCCAGCGGCGTGCTGGCGCCATCGTCGTCGGGCAACCTGAACCTGATCGCCGACCAGTCGATCAATCTGTCGAGTGTGAACGGAACGGGTCCCACGGGGCGCCCGGTGTTCGGGCTGCTCGACGTCGATCCGTCGTCGATGCCTTCGCCGGCCAGACCGAACGTCCTGGTGACGAACCCGACGGTCGCTTCTGCGGCGGCACACGATTCGGATGCGCTGCATGGCAACGACACGGTGCCGGCGAGAATCTACAGTCTCGGCGGCGACATTGTCGACGGCATACTCCGGACGGCAGGCGCCAATGTCGGCTTCTATGACAGCCTGGTGCCCGTCGTGATCGACAAGCCCGCGCTGCTTCAGGCGGGGCGCGACATCGTGAATCTGTCGTTCCTCGGGCAAAACCTGCGGAAATCGGACGTGACACGTATCGTGGCGGGGCGGGATATCTACGATACGCCGCTCGTTCGACTGACGAGTGCCGTCGTACCGGCGCTGGTACTCGGCGGTCCGGGCACGTTCGATGTCGAAGCCGGCAGGAATATCGGTCCGTTGACGAGTCAGGCCGAAGCTTATGCGAGCCTGGGCGGTAGATATTCGTCGGGGGTTCAGACCGGGATCGATGCCATCGGTAACGGCAGCAACCCGTATTTGCCTCATGAAAGCGCGAGCGTCAACGTGTTGTTCGGCGTCGGACCGGGCATCGACACCGCGTCGTTCGTCTCGACTTACGTCGATCCGGCGAAATCCGTGTCCGGCGTGTCCAGTGCGACACCGGCGCTCATCACGTTCATGGAGCAATACGAGGCAGGCCTCGCGGTTGATACCGGGTTGGTCAACGATCAGCCGGCGATCAAGCCGTTGACTGCGGATGAGGCATGGTCGAAATTCAAGGCGCTTCCGCAATATGTCCAGCAGCTCTTCGCCGAGCAGGTGCTGTTCAAGGTGCTGACGAATGTCGGCGAGGATTACAACAATCCTGCCAGTCCGTTCTATCAAAAGTACGCACGCGGATACGACGCCCTCAATACGATGTTCCCGGCGTCGCTCGGTTACACGGCTAACAATCTCGGCGGCGGCAGCAACGGCGCGAACAAGGTGATCGATACGGGCGATCTGGATATTCGCAGTACGACGATCCAGACGCAGCAAGGCGGCAACGTGTCGATTCTGGGTCCGGGCGGGCAGGCGCTGGTCGGCAGCACATCCGCGCCGCCTCAGATTACCGATGCGAGCGGTGCCGTGATCGTCGGGCCGGGGACGATGGGGATTCTCACGCTCGAAAAAGGTGACATCGACATCTTCACGGACCGCAGCGTGTTGCTTGCCCAAAGCCGGATCTTCACCGAGCAGGGCGGCGACATGACGATCTGGAGTTCGAACGGCGACATCAACGCCGGCAAGGGCGCGAAGTCGTCGGCGGACACGCCGGCGCCGCAATATGTGTGCGATGCAAACCACTACTGTACGGTCGACGCGCGGGGGCAGGTCACGGGTGCCGGTATCGCAACACTACAGAGCGTACCGGGTGTGCCGATCGGCACGATCAACCTGATCGCGCCGCGCGGCACGGTCGATGCCGGCGATGCGGGCATTCGCGCCGGCAACCTGAACATCGCCGCGCTGCGCGTCGTGAACGCGGACAACATCCAGGTGACCGGCAAGGCCACCGGCGTTCCGCTCGTGCAGGCGGTGAACACCGGGGCGTTGACGGCGGCGAGTGCGGCGGCGTCGGCCGCGACGCAGGCTGCGCAGGACATCGCCAGGAACAGCGCATCAGGCGTGTCGTCGCGTCGCTGGACGATCTCGGTACAGGTCGAGGGCTTCGGCGATGCCGGCGGCGATGGCGGGAAGAAGCACAAGCAGCAGGTGGGATACGACGCGTCGAGTTCGGTGTCGATTCTTGGTTTCGGTCAGGCGGGGCCGTCGCAGCGAGCCGTGCTGACGGCCGAGGAGCGCGCGCGGTTGGGCAAGATCTGATGACGTTCTGTTGATGCGAGCGGCCGGCTTGATGGGCGGCTCGCTCCTTTACCGAGTCGTAAGAGGGGGCGTGATCGGGACGTGGATTGTCACGGTTGACGCATGAAGGGTGCCGCTCCGGGGAGATTCGGAGCGGTGTTACGGAAAGAGCGGATCGCAGACTTCTCAACGACCGGTAATCGTGCCAGTGCAGACGCTTGTGTTTCCGATGTCGAGACTGTATCCGTTCGCGTTGCTCAGGAACGTATTCGAAATGGCCGTCCGAAAATTTGGTGGAACCGTATCGAAACCGTTGCCGTGAACGATCGATGCGAAGCTGGCGTTTGTGTAGTGACTGCTCAGGAAATCGTGCATCGCGATCTTGACGTTCGGATCGAGGTAGCACTGGCTCAGGATGATCTGACTTGTGTAGGAAACCGGATAGCCAGCCACCGGATTGCCGATGTCCGGCACCCAGGCCGCCGGGTTGGATGCCGTGGTCCTGTCGTTGGGGGGGCGTGCCGTACCGAGAGCCATCGCCGCATTTGAGTATGTCGGCGCATAGTACTTCCCGTCATTCGTATTCACGAGACTCGCCACGGGTAGCTGCGCGGCGCCCGGCGTCGCGACGACTCCGCTCGAGGGCGCAAGGAACGCGTTCGTATGGGCAGGGGTCAGGTACGAGACTGCAGCCCCGGTGGACGACAACAGGGCGATGCGACTGGCGCTACTGCTGGTCGCCGCTACGAAATTGGCCGGAACGATACCGTTCGGGAACGAAGCCGCAGGGTTGATCCTCTCGACGAATGTGACGCCAGCGGCCGTATTCGATGGCGAACAGACCGCAGCCAGATGGCGCGTCAGCATCTTGTTTGCGCCGTCGTCACCGACGGGACGATAGATCACCGTGATTGATGCGTTGAACGCGTAAGGTGAGCCCGTTTCGGGGTTGATCACCTGGTTCCAGTTCGTTAATTTGCCGGAGAAGATGCCGCAAAGGTCATCGTCATTCAGCGCGATGCTGTGGGCGTGATTTGGCGTTGTTTGAGGCGTTGTCGTGCTGGTTACTATCGGGCCGTTGACGATCGGGATCGTGATCGGCGTAACGACATACGGAATCTGAATCAGTGGACCGCTGGTTGCACCGAGGCCTGTCCGATATGACGCGATGTCCGCCGCCTGAAGGGTTATGTCGGCATTCGCGAAATCGATTGTGCCGGTGAGGTTTGCGTTGAGGTATGTTGGCTGATTGTTCAGGAATGCGGCCTGGCCGCCGCCGGGACTTGTCGCATAGTACGTGAATGACCCTTCGGCGGTACCGAACATGCCGATCTCGGTCCCTGCATTGCCGATCGCACCAATGACCGGCCCAACGAGTAGCGACCCGCCGCCCTGGATGAGCGGGCCTGCGGCCATCGTGGACGCGGAACCGATGCATGAGATCAGAAGCGCGACGATCCGGCAGAGGTTGCGTTGTTGAAATTCCATTGGATTGTCCTGTTGCGTCAACCGGATATCCCCAAATGTCCGGTGAGTGCTCGAGTGACGCTCAACTGGACGAGGATGAGAAGTACCGATTGGGCGAGTAAACAAAAAACCGCGCCCGTGACGATCCAGGGGCGCGGTCGGATTGACGGCGGTGCATCTGCCGTCAAATGAACTTAACGGCCGGTCACCGTACCCGTACAGACGCTCGCGTTGCCGATGTCGAGGTTGAACGCGCTTGCATTGCTCAGGAAGTCGTTCGAGATGGCCGTCTGGTAGTTCGACGGAACCGTATCGAAGCCGTTGCCATGAACGATCGACGCGAAGCTGGTGTTCGTGTAGTGAGCGTTCAGGAAGTCATGCACGGCCGACTTGACGTTCGGATCGGCATAGCACTGGCTCAGGATGATCTGGCTCGTGCCGGAAACCGGATAGCCGGAGGCCGGGGTGCCGGCGTTCGGAACCCAGTTCACCTGGTTGGCCGCTTGGATCCGGGTTGCGGGCGGCGCAACCGAACCCAGTGCCTGCGACGCGTTCGTGTAGTTCGGTGCGTAGTACACGCCGTTCGTCGCGTTCACGAGGCTGGCGACCTGCAGCTGCGTGGCGGTCGTCCCCGACGGGTTGACGACGGTGCTTTGCGGCGCGAGGAACGTGTTCGTGTAGTCGGGGCTGAGGTAGGCGACTGCCGGGCCGGTCGCGGCCAGCAGTGCCGTGCGCACACCGCCGCTGCCGGAAGCCGGCGTGAACGATGCGCTCACCGGGAAGCCGGTCGGGAACGAATCGGTGAACGTGAGCGAATCGACGAACGTGACGCCCGACGCCGTATTGGCGTTGGTCTTGCAGACAGCGGCCAGGTGGCGGGTCAGCAGTTCAGTCGTACCGCTGCCGTCCAAGCGATAGATCACGTTGATCTTTGCGCTCGATGCGTACTTCGAGCCGGTTTCCGGGTTGGTAACCTGGTTCCAGTTCGTGAAGTTGCCCGAGAAGATCCCGCACAGATCGTCGTCGTTCAGCGCGATGCTGTGCGCTTGACCCGGCGTCGTTTGCGGCGTCGTCGTGCTCGTCACGGCCGGCGCGTTGACGAGGGACACCGTGATCGGCGTGACGATGTACGGAATCTGGATCAGCGGGCCGTTGGTCGTGGCGAGGCCGGCCTTGTACGACGTGAGCTGGGCGGTCGACAGGGCCGCATCGCTGTTCGCGAAATGGACCGTGCCAGTGACCGTGGTGCCGAAGTACGTCGGCTGGTTGTTCAGGAACGCGTTCTGGCCGGCACCCGAACCCACCGAGAAATACGTGAACGAGCCTTGGCCCGTGCCGAACAGGCCGATTTCGGTTGCGGTGTTGCCGATCTTGCCGATGGTCGGCGCGACGAGCGACGAACCGCCGCCTTGCACGTTCGGCGAGGCCATTGCGGCCGTGGCGCCCAGACCGGTAACAACGAGAGCGAGGACTTGACAGATCTTGCGCTTGCTGGATTTCATGAGAAATTTCCTTGGACGAAGATAAACGGGAACCCCTGCTACTGCGGTTGGAATGCTTGTAGACCGCCGGGTAAATGTAGGGGGAAACACGAGTGACGCGTGTGAATTTTTCATAACGAATGGTGCGTAACATTTTTATCGAATAAGCCATTTCGTTATTCGGATTGGTAAAGCGGGGATTGGAGCGTTATTCGGCACTGGTCGGAGCGTTCAGATACTGGGATTCGGCGCAGGGCCGTTCCGGCGGAACGAGCGCCAGAGCCTTAATCACGCATGGCGCCGACCGCCGACGTCGCACGCGAGCTCGCGCGGTGCTATCTCAACTTCAAGACGGTTTTGTGGCGAATGTTACGGAACATTCCGCACGTCGATGAATATCCTATCCCTTGATGTATTCCTTTCATTGACCGCGCTAATTCGTAAATGGAAGGTCAGTAAAGTATCGTGTAGTTAATGTGTGATGGATCAATTGTTGAAAAAAATGAAATCGTTCTTAAGTTATAAGAATAACGGCTCAACGTAATAAAGCCCGCCAAAAAAGGTAGCCCAACATCCGTCACAAATTTGCGCCGGTTCGCTCCGTAGTCTTCCCCGGCGACTCCGTCCGGCAAGCTGCGCGACGTCATCGAAAGCAGTCGCGCCCGTGACAGGAGAACCCCGGCATGTCGGCATTCCGCTACGAAGCGATCGATCCCACCGGCCGCACGCTGAAAGGCGTGCTCGAAGCCGACAGCGCACGCGCAGGCCGCAGCCATCTGCGCACGCAAGGTCTCACGCCGCTGATCGTCGAGCTGGCCGCACAGCGCCTGCACGGCGAACGTCATCAACGCTTGTCGCTCGGCCGCAAGCTGTCGCAGCGCGAGCAGGCGATCATCACGCGCCAGCTCGCGAGCCTGCTGGTCGCGGGGCTGCCGCTCGACGAATCGCTGTCGGTGTTGAGCGAACAGGCCGAGCGCGATTACGTGCGCGAGCTGATGGCGTCGATCCGCGCGGAAGTCGTCGGCGGCCATTCGTTCGCGAACGCACTGAGCCAGCATCCGCGCGATTTCCCGGAGATCTATCGCGCGCTCGTCGCGGCCGGCGAGCACACCGGCAAGCTCGGCATCGTGCTGTCGCGCCTCGCCGACTACATCGAACAAAGCAACGCACTGAAGCAAAAGATCCTGCTGGCGTTTACGTATCCGGGCATCGTCACGCTGATCGCGTTCGGCATCGTCACGTTCCTGCTGAGCTACGTGGTGCCGCAGGTTGCGAACGTGTTTACCAGCACGAAGCAGCAACTGCCGACGCTGACGGTCGTGATGCTCGCGCTGTCGGACTTCGTGCGGCATTGGTGGTGGGCGTCGCTCGCGGCGGCGGCCGTGCTCGTTTATGCGATCCGCAAGGTACTGTCGCGCGATGCGCCACGGCTCAGGTTCGACACGTGGCTGTTGACCACGCCGCTGGCGGGCAAGCTCGTACGCGGCTACAACACGGTGCGCTTCGCGAGCACGCTCGGCATTCTCACCGCGGCCGGCGTGCCGATCCTGCGCGCATTGCAGGCGGCCGGCGAGACGTTGTCGAATCGTGCGATGCGCGCGAACGTCGATGACGCGATCATCCGCGTGCGCGAGGGCTCGGCACTGTCACGCGCGCTGGCGCATACGAAGACGTTTCCGCCGGTACTCGTCCACCTGATCCGCTCGGGCGAGGCGACCGGCGACGTGACGACGATGCTCGATCGCGCATCCGAAGGCGAATCGCGCGAGCTGGAGCGCCGCACGATGTTCCTGACGAGCCTGCTCGAGCCGCTCTTGATCCTCGCGATGGGCGGCGTGGTGCTCGTGATCGTGCTGGCGGTGATGATGCCGATCATCGAGCTGAACAACATGGTGCAGTGATGCGCGGCTCAGCGCACGTATGCGTTGGCCTTCTCCGTGGCGGGCAGCGCGATCTCGCGTTGCAGGCCCTGGCGGTCGACGACGATCGAGCGCGCGCGAACCTCGGCCAGTTTCGCGGCTTCGCCGATCGCCGCGCCGAGCGACACGACGCGCGACGCTTCGCCGCCGACGCTGACGATCGCAGCCGCACGGCGCGCGTCGAAAGCGAGCACGCCGAGCAGCTGGATGGCATCGCGGCTGTCGTCGGGTTTCGCACCGAACAGCCGCGCGGCGGCGGCAACGTCGATCGGCGCGGGCGGCGGTGCAAGCGCCGCGACCGGCGCATCGGCAGCGCTCAGCACGCGCACGGCCCACAGCGACACGGTAATGAGCGCGGCCGCGGCAGCGAGCGTCGCGGCGAGTGGTACGAGATCGGCGCGGGATGGCGCGATGCGAAGCAGGTCGAGCGGTTTCATGGCGGCAGGTCGGTGCGATGAACAGAAGATGTTTTCCATTCTTTGTTGCGAGGGTGAATGCATGATGACGGGGCCCAACGAAACCCGAACGCGGTGCGCCGACCATGTGGGACGGCACACGCAACGCGGCTTCACGCTGATCGAGATCATGGTGGTGGTCGCGATCCTCGGGATTCTCGCGGCGCTGATCGTGCCGAAGATCATGAGCCGTCCCGACGAGGCACGTCGCATCGCCGCGAAGCAGGACATCGGCACGATGATGCAGTCGCTGAACCTGTATCGCCTCGACAACGGCCGTTATCCGTCGCAGGAGCAGGGGCTGACCGCGCTGGTCCAGAAACCGGCCACCGATCCGGTGCCGAACAACTGGAAGGACGGCGGCTATCTGGAGCGGTTGCCGAAGGATCCGTGGGGCAACCCGTATCAATACCTGAACCCGGGCGCGCACGGCGCGATCGACGTGTTCAGCTATGGCGCGGACGGCAAACCAGGCGGCGAGGGCAACGATGCGGACATCGGCTCGTGGCAGTAACGGCATGAGGATCGTGCCCGTCAGGAAACGGCGTCCGCTCGCGTCGCGTCGTGCAGCAGGCTTCACACTGCTGGAGATGCTCGTCGTGCTCTTGATCGTCGGGCTGCTGGTCGCGGTCGTGACGCTCGCGCCGTCGCGTAATCGCCGCACCGATCTGGCGGAAGAGGCACAGCGCCTGGCGAACCTGCTTGAATCGGCCGGCGACGAAGCGCAGGTGCGGTCGGTCCCGATCGCATGGCAGACGGTCGGCGGAGGCTATCGCTTCGTGCAGCGCACCGAAAGCGGCGCGTGGGCGCCGATGACCGACGACCTGTATCGCGCACGCCGCTGGGGCACCGAAGTGACGGGCGTGTCGGTGCGGTACACCGGCGGCGGCGAAGTGCCGTCGCGCCTCGTGCTCGGCAGTGAAGGCATCGACGTGCCGGTGACGATCACGCTGTGGTCCGGCGACGTGCGGATGGCCGTCGTCGGCACGGGCATCGGCAACTTCGTCGTGCGCCGGCCGTGAGCGACGCTCGGCGCCTGGCACGCCCGCAAGGCGAGAACGCGCGGCGATTGAATCGCATCGCTGCACGCTTCACCTGACTGTCATAGTGCCCGCTCACAATCTGACGTTCGTTTGCTGCGGAACCGCTCACGGGGGTGCGCGTTACGCCGGCAACGTGCAACTCCACTTCCGTCCAGGGATTCATGACTCGTTCACGGGCGCCGACCGGTGTCCTGGCGCTCGTCGCGTGGCTGGCGTTCGTCGTGCCGTGCATGCACGGCATACACGCGCAGGAGACCGGTTCCATCGTCCGCCAGCCGGGCAGCACGGCGCGCTTCGATCTGCCCGCGCAGCCGCTCGCGAAGGCCTTGCAGGACTTCGCGCGGCTCACCGAGCTGATCGTGCTGGCGCCGGCGCCGCTGCTCGACGGGCGCACGAGTGCGCCGGTCCAGGGCGAATTCGCACCGCGCGACGCGCTCGAGCGGATGCTGGCCGGAACGGGGTTGCGTGCGGAATTCTCGCGCCCGGACGAAGCGATCATCGTCGCGCAACCGGCCGCCGAGCAGGCGCCCGCGGCGGCCGACATGCCGGCGGATGCGGCCTTGCCGATCGACGGGATCGGCGATTCCGACGATCGGCGCGCGTTCGCGGGCCTGCTGCAGGCGCATCTGATCGATGCGCTCTGCGCGCAGCCGGGAGCGGTGCCGGGCAGCTATCGACTCGTCGCGCAGGTGCGCATCGACAACAGGGGGGCGGTGGTGGCGGTCAACATGGTGGCATCGAGCGGTTCGGCCGCCCGCGACGCGGCGGTGATGCGCGCGCTGCGCGCATTGAAGCTGGACGACGCGCCGCCTGCGGAGCTGCCGCAGCCGGTCACGATCCTGCTGCGGCCGGCCGGCAACGGCGTGCATTTCCGCTGTCCGGCGCCGCAGCCGGCCGTCCGGGGCTAGGCCGTCATGTCCGACAGCAACCGCTCCGGGCTCCGGAATCTGCTGGCGACGCGCTATGCGTACCTCGTCAGGCGCCTCGAGCGCGTGACCGGGTCGAAGGACGGCGCCGCCGACGCGCTGCACGAAACCTGGCTGCGTCTCGAGAACGCGAACGTCTCCACGCAGGTAACGAACGCGGACGCCTATATACTCGGGATGGCGAACAATGTCGCGATCGACCAGCATCGCCGCGAACGCCGGCATCTGCACGACGACGATGTCGAGACGCTGCTCGAGATGCCTGACGAACTGGCCGATCCCGAGCGCATCGTCGCGGCGCGCCGCAAGGTCGAGACATTGAAGGACGTGCTGCGCGGCCTGCCGCCGCGGCGCCGCGCGATCCTGCTGGCCGCCCGCGTGGACGGCCTGCTGAACCGCGAGATCGCCGAGCATTTCGGCATTTCGCTGCGGCTCGTGGAAAGCGAGCTGAGTGCGGCAATGAAGTACTGCCTGCAGCGCATGCAGGAAGACGGCGATCCGTACACGGGCACGCGAGGCGGCCCGCGTAAATTTTGAGCATCAGGACGATGACGAAAGCCCAGGCCGAACCTGCCCACGACGAACTCGACGAAGCGAGTGCGTGGCTGCTGCGTCTGCGCTCCGGAGACGCGAGCCAGGCCGAAGCCGATGCGTTCGAGCGCTGGTGCGCCGATCGTCCGCAAGCCGCCGATCTGCTGCGCGACACCTGGAGCTCGTTGCGCACGGCGGCGACCGAACTCGCGCACGAGGAGCGCGCGGCCGCTGCCTGGGCAAACGTTGCAAAGCGCGAGCGCACGATGCGCACCGGGCGGCGCGCGTTCCTCGGCTTCGCAGTCGCGGCCGGCGCGTCGTGGCTTGCCGTGCGCCCGCCGATGCAGTTGTGGCCGTCGCTCGGCGATCTCGCGGCCGATTACCACACGGGCACCGGCGAGCAACGCAGTGTTGCGCTGTCGTCGCGCGTGACGGTGGAGCTAAATACGCAGACGCGTCTGGATGTACTCGCCGCGAGCGACGCCGCGCACGGCGTCGAAGTCGTCGCCGGCGAGGCGGAGATCGACGCGGCCGCGCCGCCGGCCGACCGCGCGACGCCGATCCAGCCCGTCACCGTGGTTGCGGGCGGCGGCCGCATGCAGGCGACCGTCGCGCGCTTCAACGTACGGCGCACCGGCTCGCAGGTCTGCGTGACCTGCCTGTCGGGCACGGTCGCGCTCGAACATCCGCGCGGCGCGCGCACGCTGACGGCCGACGATCAGGTCGTCTACGACGATCGCGGCGTGCAGCCCGTGTCGCGGATCGATCCGGGCGCGGTCAGCGCATGGCGGCGCGGGATGCTGGTGTTCAACGGCGTGCCGCTGTCCGATGTCGTCGACGAGATCAACCGCTACCGGCGCGGCAAGGTCATCCTGCGCAGCGCGTCGCTCGGCGAAAACCGGATGCAGGCGCAGTTCCCGATCACGCGGCTCGATGACGTGATCGACATGGTCGGCCGCCTGTATGGCGCGCACATCACGCGCCTGCCCGGCAACATCGTGCTGCTGAGCTGACGCGGCTCCCTGCGTCTTACTTTTCGTTCTTCCTCCCGCTGGCGATGCGTTCGCGTCGCTTCCGGCTGTCCGCACCCTGCGGGTTACGGCCGTTCGATACGACTTGATCAATGAGGGCCGGCAAACGCCGGGCTGTCTGTCATGGCGGCCCGGTGTGACGTCGTCGGACCCGAGGCGTGGGTGGCAAGCGCCCCGGCCGTGCAGCGATGCACGGTGCGGGGGATGTGTGTCGATGGAGCTTCGGGCGGTGGCGTGATCATGAACGAATCGCAACGGGAGTCGGATCCCGGCGACGCGAATACGCGCGCCGATGCGATCCGCGAGGGCGCGGTGCGCTGGTTGCTGTGGCTGCGCACCGGCGACACGACGGAACAGGAACTCGACGCTTTCGCGCGCTGGCGCGCGCAGAGCGACGAGCATGCACGCACGGTCCGCGAGCTGATCTGGATGTGGGCCGTGCTGGAGACGGTCGGCCGCCAGGAGCCCGGCGGGCCGACGCGCACGCATTGATGCGGCGCTTTGCGCGCGCACCGGGGTGGTGCGCAATCGCGCGCGTGGTCGTGCTCGTGCCGTGGCGCGCGCGCTGAAAGAAAGTATGCGGGTTATGCGGGCTCGCTTCGACCTTGTATATGAGAGAGCGAGGGGCCGTGCAGAGGGGCGGTAAGGCGGAGACCGGGGAACGGGGGCCTGAATGGGCTCCCGGATCACCGCTCACGCAGGGTGGCGGGTATGGGCCGAGTGGGTGCCGGCCGCGTCATGCCAGCCCGGATTCACGACTCACGATTCAGGATGGCGCCCCTGGCTGCAGGCTGGCGCGTGCGCCGTTCCAGGCAGCGTCGAGCGGATCGCCGGCATCGCGCAGCGGCTCGCGCAGAAAGGGAAAGCGTTCGACGAACGGTGCGGATTCTTGCAGGGCCACGATATGGTTGACCATCCATTGCAGCAGATCGCCGCCGTGCCGGACCTGTTCCGGCCGCCAGTCCGGCATCGTCGAGAAGAGGGCCGAGAAGCCGCTCCAGCGCGACGGACGGTCGTTGTCGCCGGGCCGGAAGTAGGTGTTCATCGCGACGTCGTGCGCGTCGGTCAGCGCGCCGACGAACAGCCCGTGCGGCGTCGGCACGCCGATCTGTTGCCAGCCTTCCGCGAGGGCCAGCGAGCGCATCACACGCGCCGCGACGAACGCGATGCGCGTTTCAGATTCGATTTCCGCCAGCGACAGCACGCCGTTGCGTTGCATGCAGCGCGCAACTGCGTGCGGCCGGATCACGTTCGACGCGAAGCTGCGCAGCACGAGGTCGGGCACCGTCAGTTGAAGCTGGAATTCGCGCAGGCCGTGCTCGGCGCTCATCGTCGAGAAGTTGACGAACAACCCTTCGGCATGACCGAGCGCGCCGACGTACGGCTCGAGCCCGAGGCGCGCGAGCTTCGGCGCGATCTGGCGTTCGAGCAGCCGCATCAGGTTGCGGCGGTTGCGCACGCCCGTGAAATCGTCGACGCCGCGCGTGACGACGTCGCTGATTTCCCAGCGGCGCTCGTCGGCGACGAGCCGCGGGGAGCCGCTCAGGTCGAACCGGGCGCGGCCGTGGGCCACGCGGGGATCTACGTACATGCCGGTGCCTCGTGCATCGATTGCGGGCGGACCGCCGCGGCGGCGCGCCGTCGCGCGGGTCCGGTCGCCCACGATGCTGCGGCGTCGCGGGCGGGCCGTCAAGTGCGAACGTATCGCGACGCACGCGTGCGCATGCCGTTGCGGCGGCGCGTGCGATCAACCAGACAGGGTGGGGTAATCCGATGATGCGCACGATCGTGGAACGCTTTGTCGAGCAGAGCCCGATGACGATCATGGCGCGGCTCGTGCTGCAATGCGCGCTGCACGACGACTGGATCGGCGCCGCGGCGGACGCCGGCGACGAGCCCGACGGCGAGTCGATCCGCGAGACGCTGTTCGCCCTCGCCGTCGACGCGATCGCGTCGATTGCCGCGTGGCAGCGGATGCCGGATGCCGGCGTGGCCGCCGCGCCGGGGTTGGGTTCGGCCGTGACGGCACTGCACGATTGCATGAGCCGTTGGCGTTCCGGCTGGGGGCGCGCGCTGGCAAAGGACAGCGTCGAATTGCTGCTGCCGGTCGCAGCGGCGCGCAACGTCGACGGCGAGCGTGCCGTCGACGGGATGCGGCTGCGCGTGCTGGATGGTACCGGCGAAGCCTGCGCGCCACAGGCCGGCGGATGCGACTGCGGGCGCGCGTGCGACGACCCCGCGCGCGATGCGGCGGGCGGTGTGCGCGTCCTGCCGGTCTACGATCCGGAGCTCGGGATGATCGTTGACCTGCTGCCTTGCGAGCGCGGCCGGACGCACGAGCGTGCATTCGTCGGCGCGCTGCTTGAAACGGTCCGGCCTGGCGAGCTGTGGATCGTCGACGGACGCTTTGATACCGACGCGCTCCTTTCCGGCTGGCCGCGCAGAGGCGGCGCATTCGTGCTGCGTGAATACGGCCGCTCGGCCGCGTGCCGGCCGCTTGGCGACTGGCAGGAAGGCGGCGTGTTCGGCGGCGGACGCGTTCGCGAACAATCCGTCGGGATGGCCGGCGAAGGCGGCGTGTCGGGCGCGTTTCGGCGGATCGAATGGCACAGCGCGGATTCGCCCGGCGAAATCGTCACGCTGCTGACCGATCTGCCGGCCGAGCGGTTCGACGCACCGCAGGTCGTGGCGCTGTCGTCCCGGCGCTGGCGCGACGCGCTGCCGCTGGCGCTCGAACCCGTCACGGGCGGCGGGCCGTTCGGCGGCGTGCCCGCACGCGCGGCGCTGCTGGCGAGCGGGATCGCCGCGTTTGCATACAACGCGTTCAGCGTGATGACGCGCGTCGTCGGCGGTGCGCTCGATCTCGATGCACGCGACGTCGACCGCTTGCCGTCGCTGATCGCCGACGGGGTGACGGCGACCTACGCGGGCATGATGATCGCGCTGCCGCCGGACTGGTGGCAGCGTTACGACCAGTTGCCTGCGGCGACGCTGGGCCAGATCGTGCGGATGCTCGCCGTGCACGTGGACCCGCGCAGCGAGCGGCGTCGGCGCCGCGACAACCGGCTGTCCGCGAAGTCGCAGGCGTTGCTGCGCGCGGCGACGCTCGAGCGTCTGATGCACGACGACGACGGCGATCCGGCTGCCAATGTGTTCAGCTTGCGCACGATCGCGATGGCGACGCGCGACTTCAGCAGCAATCCGTCGAAGGCGCTGCGGCATGCGGGTGAAGCGCTCGTGATGGTGACCAAGTACAACCGGCCGATCGCGCTGCTCGTGTCGATCGACGACTGGAACCGGCTGCTCGGCGAAGTGCGCGAGACGAGCTTCACGCGGCTGTCGTTCGATGCGGCGGTGACGCAGCAGGGTGTGCGCGCGGTCGGGTTGGGCGAGTTGTCGCGGGTCTAGCGTTCCGGGCGCGGTGACTGGCGGACGCCGCCTGTGTCGCGCAACGCGCTGGCCGGATTCCGTTGCGATGACATCGAAATGCCTGCCGACACGAACATGAAAGAAGGAACGGGGTGCTCGCCCGTCGCGGTTCATTGGCGCTCAGGCTACTCGGGATCGGTCGACGAATAGACGCCTCCGTTGCTGCATTCCGGCATGAAGTGCGTACGCCCGTGTACGCATTGAGGCCAGCCCCGTCGGCGTCAACTCGTGAGCCGTCGCACCCAGATGACCGACGTCCACGCGAAATTGCCGCTGCCGTAGCGTGCGATCAGCGTGTCGATACGCGTGTTGATCCGCGCCGAATGCACGCGGCAATGCACGATGAAATAGCCGCTGTTCACGCCGACGGCCGAACCGTCCGGCAGCGTCGGGTTGCCGCCCTGCGCCGGCAGCAGGTATTCGGCGATGTCGCCGGTACTGACGAAATAGGCCGTCGCGCGGCGGTCGACGAGCCGCTTCGCCTGACTCTGCGACAGCGTCGGAATCGCTGCGACGAGCACGGGTTCGGCGGCGGTGTTCGCGTTGACGACGGTCAGGTCGGGCAGGATCGTCACGAAGGGTGCGATCGCGTCGATCGTACGCGCGTCGTAGCCGGGAATGCGCGCGAGATCGTCGACGGACACGAGCTGCAGCGGCCAGCCGTCCGGGCCGTTCGCGTCGCGCAGCGAGCGCAGCATGTAGTCTGCCGTCGATTGCGCGAGCGCGGGATCGAGCGACAGCTGGCCGAGCAGGCGCCGGTACGCCAGCACGCCTTCGCCGCTGGACTGCCACGGCTTGCCCGGCGCGGCGCGCGATACGAGGTTCGTCAGGTTGAAGCGCGCCTGCGCGTCTTCGACGCTGCCGGAAATCCACGCGCGTGACAGCTCGGCGTTGACCGCCAAGGCGTCCGACGGCAACAGGTCCGCGAGCTGTACGTCGGCGACCGGTGCCGACCATGGCTGGCCGACGAACGTGACGTTCGACGTCGCGCTTTGCGCGCGCAGCGTCGCGCGTGCCCACTCGACCGCGGCGCGCTCGATCCACATCGTCTGCGTCGCGAGCCGCTGGTTCTCGACGTCGCGCGTCGCGACCTGCTGGCGCCACAGTACGCTGGCGGCAAGCGTGGCTGCCAATGCAACGACGAGCAGTACCGTCACGATCGCAATGCCGCGTTCGCGTCGAGCCCGCGCCGTCCTTCCTGTCCCGTATCGATGCATCCGCGTGCCTCCGCAGTGTCTGTCGGCGCGGTGCGCTCACACTTCGAACGCCAGCCACGCATGCGCGATGCTCGCATGCGCAGATGACGTGACGCCGAACAGCGCGGCGAGCCCCGCGACCCAGCATGCGAGCGTCGCGGGACGCATGCCGTCGTTTGCCAGCGGGCCGACCAGGCTGGCGATCGCGTGCGTACGCCACAGCAGCAGCACGAACAGCGCGCAGCCGACGGCCATCGCGATGCCGAACATGTGCGCCGCGACGGCCGGACGCCGCGTGAACGGCATGCGGTGATGCCGCTGGTTCGTCGCGACGATCGCGACCCCGTTAGCGACGGGCACGATCGTCATCGCGAGCCCCCAGAACAGCGGCTGATCGCTCGACGAGTTGATCAGCAGCAGCGTGCCGATCATCCAGATCGGCGGCGCGAGCAGCGTGAGTACCGACCATGACAGCAGCTGCCACACGAGCCACGGCGCGCGCCAGCGCAGCGGCGGAATCAGCGCGGCATGAGCGGCATGAGCGGCGGGCGGAAACAGCCGGCCCGGCATTCCGGCGGCGCCGGACAAGCGCCCGGCAAGCCACCGTACGAGCATCGTGGCGAATGACATGGAGGGTCCTGTCGTTGACGTGTTCTGTTCTCAATAGCTAGGACGAAGCGGGCAGCCGCAAGCCGCAGGATTTCGTGCGTACCGGCGTTTTGCGGCGCGGCACATCGCGGTTCCGCCGTGCCGCGTAAACGGTCTCGACGATCGCTTGCCGTGTTTCGCGAGCGTTTCGTGAATATCTTCAGCGGAATGTCACAAAAACTTCCCGGTTGAAACCCGAGGATTGTCGGGCCGCTCGCTGGCACGTTGCGCTTTTCACGCGTCGGCCGGCCAGACGGCGACACGCTTGCCGGCCGTCCGCGCGCAACGGCGGACCGCCGGGCGCCGCACGTCGGCCAGGCGACGACACGTACACGAAACGGGGGCCACGCAAGGTCATGCACCGCATCTCGCAAGTCTTGCGCGAGGCGCGGCTGTGCGCGCATTGCAGCCCGCTTGCGTCGATCGTTTGCCCGTGCAGGCGGATCGATCGGCGTCACGCAAAAAAACATTGCGGCAATGCGCGCTTCGTTCCGTCTAGGTAGGTGGGAGCTGCGACTTGGTGCGCCGCACGCGGCCCCGACGCGCCGTGCCGGCGCGCGGGAGCACGCGGAGACGCGCATTTTTTCTCATCAGGCGGCATGAAGCCGACAGGTGCATGACAGTGGAACAGTTCGAGGAAACCAGGCCGACCGGCGAGCGCGACGCGCCAGTGGACGACGCATCGGCACGGCAAGCGGAAGCGCTGTCGCCGGTCATCAACCTGCGCGACACGGGGCGCTTCCTGCAGGTGCTCGAGGCGCTCAAGTGCTCGCTGGCCGTGAGCCGCCGCCCGTCGGGCGTCGCCGTGATCGGCGTTGACGATGGCGTTCCCACGCTGTCCGCGTGCCTGTTGCCGCGCTCGATGGGGATGGCCGTGTCGGGCAACCGGCTTGCGGTCGCGACGATGCACGAGCTGATGGTGTTCGCGAACGTGTCGACGCTCGCGCCGCGCTATCCGGCTCGCCCGGATCACTACGACGCGATGTTCGTGCCGCGCATGTCCTACTACACCGGCGATCTTGACCTGCACGACATGGCGTTCGACAAGCACGTCCTGCTCGCGGTGAACACGCGCTATTCGTGCATCAGCGTGATCGACGGCTATTTCAACTTCACGCCGATCTGGCAGCCGCCGTTCGTGACGGAGACCGCGCCGGACGATCGCTGCCACCTGAACGGCATGGCGTTTGCCGACGGCAAGGTGCGGTTCGTGACCGCGCTTGGCATGAGCAACGAGCCGTTCGGCTGGCGGAGCGGAATGGCAAGCAGCGGCATCGTGATGGAGGTGCCGTCCGGCCGGGTCGTCGCATCGGGGTTGTCGATGCCGCATTCGCCGCGCGTGATCGGCGGGCGACTGCATGTGCTCGAAGGCGGCCGCGGCCACGTGCTGCAGATCGATCCGCAGTCCGGCGCGCGGCGGGTGCTCGCGAAGCTGCCGGGCTTCACGCACGGTCTTGCGGAATACGGCGGCGTGTTGTTCGTCGGGCTGTCGAAGCTGCGCGACAAGCGCGGCCCGCAGGGGTTGCCGATCGAAAGCGAATCGGATGTGCTGGTCGCCGGGGTGGCCGCGCTCGACGCGAACACCGGCGAGGTGCTCGGCATCCTTCAGTTCTTCAACGGCGTGGACGAGATCTTCGACGTGCAGGTGCTCCCGAACGTGCGGCGCGCCGAGATCCTGAGTCCGCATCAATGGGCCGAGACGCCGTCGATCGTGACGATGCAGGGCGGCTTCTGGCAGACGCGTCCGCGCGAGGACGACGAACCCTTGAATACGGGGGAACGGACGTGATGAAGATCGAACGTTGCGGGTTTTCCGGCGTCGTTTCGTCCTTATCGGTAGACGGGGCTCACGCAGGGTGGGGAGCTTCGCCGCAGCGGGCCGGCGGGGTGCTGTGGCTCACGGGGCTGTCGGGCGCGGGCAAGACGACGCTGGCCGATGCGGTGGCCGCGCGACTGATCGACCGATGCATGCATCCGGTGGTGCTCGATGGCGACCGGTTGCGGACGGGGTTGAATCGGGATCTCGGTTTTACGGTGCAGGATCGTTTCGAGAACGTGCGGCGCATCGCCGAAGTCGCGGCACTGTTGAGCGAATCCGGCGCGCTAGCGATCGTCGCGGTCATTTCACCGCTCGCGGCGATGCGCGACGAAGCGAAAGCGATCGTGGGGCCGGCATTCCGTGAAGTGTATGTGAGCACGGCGCTGGCCTGCTGCGAGGCGCGGGATCCGAAGGGGCTGTATGCGAAGGCGCGGCGTGGTGCGCTGCCGGAATTCACGGGTGTTTCGGCGCCGTACGAACCGCCGGTGGCTGCCGACCTCGAGATCGATACGGGTCGTGCTTCGCTTGCGACGTGCGTCGACACGCTGATGCAGTTCGCCTGTGCGCAGTTTGTTCGTGCGGCCGATGCGCGGGCGGCGCTGATGCGTCACGGCTAAGTTCGGATCGGTGGAAGGAAATGGCATTGCGCAGAAGATGTTGAGGATGACGAATAAATCGTCATCAAAGTGAAACAGGCATTTGATAGCGGGGCGAACGGCTGGCGCGGTGCGCAAAGCTTCGATCCGGAACAACAAAGGGGAATGGCGCATGCCGCCGAGAGTAGACCGCAAGTCACGCGAACGATGGCGGCTGAACTGCCGATGCCTGGCGGGTGTCGTGCTGGCAGGTGGGCTGGGTTTCGCGCCGGGGATTCATGCGCAGGAAGCTGCGCCCGCCGCGAAGGCGGCCCCGGCCGCGCCGCAGTCGTTCGACGTGAATGCCTTCGTGGTGCGCGGCAACACGACGTTGCCGACGCTCGAGATCGAGAAGGCCGTGTATCCGTTCGAAGGGCCGGGCCGCACGCTCGCCGACGTGAACGCGGCACGTGACGCATTGCAGAAGGCGTACCAGGATCGCGGCTACCAGTCGGTCGTCGTCGAGCTGCCGCAGCAGCAGGTGAAGAACGGCGTGATCCTGCTGCAGGTGACGGAAGCGAAGGTCGGGCGCTTGCGCGTCGACGGCGCGAAATACAACTCGCCGCAGAACATCCGCGATGCGGTGCCCGCACTGGCCGAGGGCCAGGTACCCGATTTCAACCAGGCGCAGCAGCAGCTCACCGACCTGAACCGCTCGGCGGACCGGCAGGTGATTCCGATCCTCAAGCCGGGCGCGCTGCCGCAGACGGTCGATGTCGACCTGAAGGTCGACGATCACAGCCCGCTGCACGGCTCGCTCGAACTGAACAACGACAACAGCCCCGGCACGTCGACGCTGCGCACGACCGCGAACGTCAGCTACTCGAATCTCTGGCAGCTCGGCCACGTGATTTCCGGCACCTACGTGATCGCGCCGCAGCATCCGAACGATGCGCGCGTCTACGCATTCTCGTATCTCGCGCCGATCAAGGATTCGCACTGGAGCTTCCTCGCGACGGTCGTGCATTCGGACAGCAACGTCGCGTCGGTCGCGAATACCAATGTGCTCGGCAAGGGCACCACATATGGCTTCACCGCGATCTATTCGCTGCCGGCAACGGAGACCTACGCGCATTCGGTCAGCGTCGAGATCGACCGCAAGCACTTCGACGAAAACGTGTCGATACCGGGCCAGACGGGCTCGACCGCGCCGCTCACGTATGTGCCGGTGACGCTGTCGTACAACGGCCAACTGAGCCTGAAGAACTCGCAGACGTCGTTCTCCGCATCGGTGACGACGAACATCCGCGGCCTCGGCAGCGACTGGGGCGCCTGGGACAACAAGCGCTACAGCGCGACGCCCGATTTCGTGTACGGCAAGTTCGACGTCAACCACACGCAGCGCTTCGCGAACGACATGCAGGCCAATGCGCACGTGAACGCGCAGATTTCGAACTCGCCGCTCGTGTCGAGCGAGCAGTTCGCCGCGGGCGGGATGAACAGCGTGCGCGGCTACATGCAGGCCGAGGACACCGCCGACAGCGGCGTGATCGCGTCGGTCGAGCTGCGCAGCCCGTCGCTCGCGAAGTGGCTCGGCGGCACGATCGGCAGCCGCGTGAACGAATGGCGTTTCCATGCGTTCTTCGATGCGGCGCACCTGTGGCTCTTGAGCCCGCTGCCGGAGCAGACGTCGCGCTTCAACCTGATGAGTGTCGGTGTCGGCACGCGGGTGCAGATCATGAAGTACGCAAGCGCGGATTTCGAGGCCGGATGGCCGTTGAAGGCGGGCGTCTACACGCGGCAGTACAGCCCGCGGTTCGATTTCTACGTAAGGCTGGGGTTCTGACGGATTTTTTTTGATCGTGCCTGGGCGATGCGACGAGCGCGGTGCCCGCACATTCGGGGAGTGGATCGTGAAGCGAGTCTTGTTTTTCCTGTTGGCGGTGATGCTCGGCGTGCTGCCCGGCATCGCGAACGCATGGTGGCAGAACGACTGGTCGTACCGGAAGGCGATCACGATCGACGCGAGCGCGAAAGGCGCGAACCTCGCGGAATCGGCCGGCCGCGTGCCGCTGCTGATCCGCCTGCATTCGGGCAACTTCCAGTTCGACGGGCTGGCCGACAACGGCGCGGACATCCGCTTCGTCGCCGCCGACGACAAGACGCCGCTGAACTACCACGTCGAGCAATACGATCCGGTGCTGGGTGTCGCGCTGATCTGGGTCGACATTCCGAAGATGCCGGCCGGCGCCGCGGAGTCGATCTGGATGTACTACGGCAACAAGAAGGCGCCGGACGGCAGCAAGCCGGCCGAGACGTTCGATGCCGACTACACGCTCGTCTATCACTTCAACGGCGCCGCCGGTGCGCCGCCGAAGGACCTGACCGCGTATGGCAACCATGCGCAGAACGCCTCGTTCAAGACGGTCGAGGACGGCATCGTCGGCAAGGGCGCGCGATTCGACGGCAGCGGGTCGCTGACGCTGCCGGCGAGTGCGTCGCTGAATGTGCCGGCCGGCGGCAGCTTCACGTTCAGCGCGTGGGTGAAGCCGGCGGCGCTCGTGCCGAACACGCTGCTGTACAGCCGTCGCGATGGCACGAACGCGCTGCTGATCGGCCTCGACAACGGCGTGCCGTTCGCGGAAGTCGCGGGTGGCACGGCGCCGGTGCGCACGCCGGCCGCATCGCCGGTCGCCGCGAACCAGTGGACGTATCTCGCGGTCACGGCCGACGGCAAGAATCTCACCGTGTACGTGAACGGCAAGCAGGCCGCGCAGGTCGCGGCGACGCTGCCCGCGCTGAATGCCGCAGCGACGATCGGTGCGGACGCAACGGGTGCGCCGGCCGGGTTCGCCGCGTATTCGGGCGCGCTCGACGAACTGCGCCTGTCGAAGATCGCGCGCTCGCCGGCCGTGATCGCGGTCGACGCGCTCGCGCAGGGCTCGGAATCGAAGCTCGTCGCGTACGGCGCCGACGAGAAGCAGTCGGGCTTCGGCTTCGGCTACTTCGGCGTGATCGTGCAGTCGGTGACCGTCGACGCGTGGGTCGTGATCACGATCCTGCTCGGCATGGCGCTCGTGTCGTGGATCGTGATGTGGACGAAGGCGCGCTACGTCGGCACCGTCGACAAGGCGAACCAGTATTTCGTGCAGCGTTTCCGCGAAGTGGCCGGGCGTCATCTGGTCGGTCTCGCGCATGTCGACGAGGCGAGCGCCGACGGCCGCCGTTTGTACCAGTCGTCGCTGTACCGGCTGTACAAGGCCGGCGTGCATGAAATCCACAGTCGCGTGGACAACAACGGCCGCACGGTGATCACGTCGGAATCGATCGAGGCGATCCGCGCGTCGATGGACGCGACGCTGGTACGCGAGAACCAGAAGCTGTCGAAGTCGATGGTGCTGCTGACGATCGCGATCTCGGGCGGCCCGTTCCTCGGGCTGCTCGGCACGGTGGTCGGCGTGATGATCACGTTCGCGGCGATCGCGGCGGCCGGCGACGTGAACGTGAACGCGATCGCGCCGGGTATCGCGGCCGCGCTGCTCGCGACCGTCACGGGCCTGTTCGTCGCGATCCCCGCGCTGTTTGGCTACAACTACCTGCTGATCCGCAACAAGAACGTGACCGCGAACATGCAGGTGTTCGTCGACGAATTCGTCACGCGCCTCGCCGAAGCCCACCGCGCGCCCGATCACGCGGTGCTGGCCGACTGACGCACGCAGGAGACCACCATGCAGGTTCAGGACGACGACAAGCCGTACGACGACATCAACATCACGCCGATGCTCGACCTCGCATACGTGCTGCTGATCATCTTCATCATCATGACGACCGCGTCGGTGCAGGGCATCAAGGTCGATCTGCCGAAGGCGAGCTCGTCCGCGAGTCTCGCGAAACCGAAGACGAAGGCGATCACGGTGGCCGATTCGGGGCAGGTGTTCCTCGACGCGTACCCGGTGACGATGGACGAGCTCGAGAGCCGGTTGCGCACCGAGAAGGCGACCAGTCCGGAGTTTCCGATCGTGTTGAAGGGCGACGCGGGCGTGCAGTACCAGAAGGTGATGGACGTGCTCGACCTGCTGCGCCGCCTCGACCTGTCGCAGGTCGGTCTGGTGACCGGCAAGGCGAAGCAGGGCGGTTGACGCGATGGAAATGACCTACAACGGCGGCCCGCCGGACAAGGGCCCAGGCCGCTACGTGAAGCCCGTCGCGATCGCGCTGGTGCTCGCGGGCGTGGCCGCGCTGATCTGGCGTTTCGCGGGCGACACCGCGGGCGTGAAGCGCGTGAGCGCGCCGCAGGTGACGACGGTGATTCCGTTGCCGCCGCCCCCGCCGCCGCCGAAACAGAAGCCGCCGCCCGAGAAGGTGAAGGAAGAGGTCAAGACGCCGATCGACCGGCCGACGATCGCGCCGAAGCCGTCCGAAGCACCGAAGCCGGCAGACAACCAGCCGCAGCAGATGACGATGAACGCCGATGCGCAGGCGGGCACCGACAACTTCGGCATCGGCGCGGGCGACGGTTCCGGCATGTTGGGCAGCGGCGGGGGCGGCAAGTTCGGCAACGCGAGCTATGCGCAATACATGGTGTACGTGCTGCAGCGCGCGATCGAGCAGGACAAGGGCGTGCAGGAGGCCGGCGGCGCGCGGTTCGCGGGCAACCTGAACCTGTGGATGGATGCGTCGGGACGGATCACGAAGGTGACGATCGCGCAGTCCACCGGCGACGCGAAGATCGATGCGGCCGTCGTCGCGGCGGTCGAAGCGCTCGGTCGGGTCGACGAGGTGCCGCCGCCGGCGACTTCGTATCCGGTGCTCGTCAAGCTTCAGGGGCGCAAGCCGGCATGACGATGCGTGCGCGTTACGACGAAAGAATCATGGGGTGGCGCCGTCGCACGGATGCTGCCGGAAAAGAAACGAAAATTGTTCGGAGTGCTTCGATGATTCGGAAGAGATCGGAAGAGCGTCGTGCAGGGACAGAGTGTAAGATACTGTGTAGATCACGGGCGTCGACGTATCATGAACATAAACAAATGAGTACCATAGATCAAAAGCACACCGAACAGAA
>NZ_JAAGPE010000416.1:0-6393 GCF_017104605.1 Burkholderia sp. Ac-20384
CGGGCCGGTGGCCGGGCGGCGGCGCATCGGGCGCCGCGCGCCAACGGGAGAGCGCGATCTTCACGATGCGACGTGCTCGTTGCGCAGCACTTCCTCGACCGGCACCGGCTTGAACGGATGCCGGCGCTGCACGACGAGCGTCCAGAACAGTGCGTACAGCGCGGTGAGCCCGAGCATCGCGCCGAACGGCACGTAGATGTCGCGCGCGTTCATGCCCGGCGGCGTGATGTACCAGATCGCCAGGATGATGCCGACGCTCGACACGATCTGCGGCAGCGGAAACAGCGGCGAACGGTACGGGCGCGGCAGGTCCGGGCGGCGAATCCGCAGCATCACGACCGACGCGGTGACGAGCAGGTACGCGGTGCCCCACGCGCAGGTCGCGGCCAGCACGAGGTGCAGGATGCTGTCGAGATTGCCGTTGATCAGCCACGCGTGGAAGATCGGCACGATCGCCGCGGCAACGATGCCGACCACCGGCGTCTTGAAGCGCGGATGCAGGTACGCGAAGCAGCGCGGCAGCGCCCCGTCGATCGCCATCCCGTACAGGATGCGCGGCAGCCCGGCCATCAGCGTATTGATCGTCGCGGCGCCCGCGCACAGGAACGCGATGCCGAACCAGATGCGGCCGAAGGGCCCGAGCACCTGCAGCGCGAACGCGGGAATCGCGCCCGGCGTGTCGAGCAGGTGTGTGAGGCCGTCGGGGCTCACCGGCACGTTCGCAACCTGGCGGCGGATCGCCGCGCCGTACAGGAACATGCAGATCGCGACGCCGACGAGGCCCAGCGCCATCGCGCGCGGAATCGTCTTGCCCGGCGACTTCATTTCCGGCGCGAGCGGCGTGACGAACTCGCAGCCGACGAACATGAACATCGCCATCCCGACCAGCGACAGCACGGCCGGAATCGACGTGCCGACTTCCGAGCCGCCGAACCAGCCATCGAGATGCACGGCCGGCGCGGCCGCGAGCCCGAGAATCCCGAAGATCATCAGCGACAGCCACATGCCGGCCGTGAGCACGATCTCGAGCTTGCTGAACACCTTGATGCCGATGATGTTGGTGATCGCGAACGTGACGACGAGGCCGACACCGACGAGCCACGAGCTGTTGTGCTTCTCGAACGCGGCATTCAGCGATTCGAAGTTGACGAGCGCCATGATGCCGCTCAGGATCGTTTCCGCCGTGCCGGCGAACACGTGCACGAGGAAATACGCGGAGATCGTGCCGGTGATCGCCCAGAAGCGGCCGAGCCCGCACGACAGGTAATCGTAAACCGAGCCGGCCGTGGGCAGCATCGCGGCGGCTTCGGAGAAGGTCGTCGCCTGCGCCTGCATCATCACGAACGCGATGATCATCGCGACCGCGAACGCCCAGCCGCCCATTCCGAAGCCCGACGTCGCGGTGAGAATCACCGGGCTTGCCATGATGAGGCCGACGGCGCTCGCCAGCGCGGTCGGAAAGCCGACCGCACCCGCCTTCAGCGCCGTGCCGCCGCCCGCTTCAGCCGGCGTGCCGCCGGGCGTATCGCCCGCTGCGCCGGTAACTCCAGACCATCCCGACATCCTTGTCTCCTTCCTGTGTCGACCCCGGCCGCCGCTTCGTCGGCGGCCGGGGTTCCATGGCTTTGCGGTCGGCCCGGAGCGGCGCTCAAGCGCTTCGATTCCCGGGCCCCTTGTCGATCACAACTCGATCCGATGTCGAAAAAATACGCAGGCAAAATAATCCGGTCATAGCGCAAATCGGCAAACCGGCGGCAGCCGCGCTGCCCGCCGCCGGCGTGCCATCACGCGATCACGTCATCACGCGAACGGCACGGCCTCGAAGCCCGCCGCCAGCGCGTCGACGATCCGGTCGAGCTGCTCGCGCTGGATCACGAGCGGCGGCGACAGGATGATCTTCGTGCCGACCGGGCGCACCAGCACGCCGTTCTCGCGCGCGACTTCCGCGACCGCGTTCGCATAGCCGGACAGCGGGTCGATCGGCTCGCGCGTGTCCTTGTTCGCGACCAGGTCGAGCGCGAGCATCAGCCCCTTGCCGCGCACCTCGCCGACCGCCGCGAAGCGTTCCGCGAACGGCTTCAGCGCTTCGAGCAGATACGCGCCCTGCTTCGCCGCGTTCGCCGGCAGATCTTCCTTCACGACGATGTCGAGGCTCGCGATCGCGGCCGCGCAGGCGACCGGGTGGCCCGCGTACGTGTAGCCGTGCATGATCGCGCCGCCGAAATCGGCATTCGCGGCGAATGCGTCCTCGATCCGCGCGTTCACGACCGTCGCGCCGAGCGGCACGTAGCCCGACGAGATCCCCTTCGCGAGACACATGATGTCCGGGCGCACACCCCAGCCGCGGCTGCCGAACATGCTGCCGCTGCGGCCGAAGCCCGTCACGACCTCGTCGGCGATCAGCAGTACGCCGTAGCGGTCGCACACCTCGCGCACGAGCGGCCAGTAGTTGGCCGGCGGCACGATCACGCCGCCCGCGCCCTGGATCGGCTCCGCGATGAACGCGGCCACCGTGTCGGGGCTCTGGAACTGGATCTCGCGCTCCAGCATTTCCGCGCAGATCCGGCCGAGTTCCTCCGGATCCTGCGTGAACGGGTTGCGGTACAGCCACGGCGTCTCGACGTGGAAGCAACCCGGCAGGTTCGGCTCGTAGTTGCGGCGGAACACCGTGTTGCCGTTCACCGACGCACCGCCGAAGTGCGTGCCGTGATAGCCCTGCTTCAGCGAGATGAACTTGGTGCGGTCGGCCTGGCCGCGCACCTTCCAGTACTGGCGCGCAATTTTCAGCGCGGTCTCGATCGAATCGGAGCCGCCCGAGCTGTACAGCACGCGGCGCATGCCTTCCGGCTCGAGCATGTCGATCACCTTCTTCGACAGCTCTTCCGCGCGCGGATGCGAAATGCCGTCGAACAGCTGGAAGTATTCGAGTTCGTCGAGCTGGCGCACGATCGCGTCCTTCACTTCCTGGCGGTTGTGGCCGACGTTCACGTTCCACAGGCCCGCGACGCCGTCGACGAGTTTCCGGCCCTCTTCATCGAAGACGTAGCAGCCGTCGCCGCGCACGATGCGGATCGGCTTGCGCTGCTTCATCTCGTTCGGGTGCACCATCGGATGCCAGAATTTCGCTTCGTTGTAGCTCATTGCAGTCTCCACTGTCGGATCGGTTGAACCTCGTTGGCCGAGGTCCGAGGTTTTCGTCGTTGGCGCAACGCGTCAGTGCGCGATGCAGACGGATTTGGTTTCGGTGAAGCCTTCGATCGCGTACTGGCCGAATTCGCGGCCGATGCCCGATTGCTTGTAGCCGCCGAACGGCATCGACGGGTCGAGCGGGATATGGCAGTTCACCCACACGGTGCCGGCCTCGATCTGCGGCACGAGGTTCATCACGCGCTTCAGGTCGTTGCTCCAGATGCTCGCGGCGAGACCGTACGGCGACGCGTTCGCGAGGCGCACCGCGTCGGCCGCGTCGTCGAACGGCACGACGACGATCACCGGGCCGAACACTTCGTCGCGCACGATCGCGCTGTCCGGATGCGGATCGGCGATCACCGCCGGCTTCACGTAGTAGCCGGGCAGGTCGTCGGCCGGCGTGCCGCCCGCGAGGAACGTCAGGCCCGCGCGGCGCGCGCCTTCGATGTGCTGGACGACCTTGTCGCGATGGTGCGCGGAGACCAGCGGGTTGATCTGCGCGGTCGTGTCGAGGCCCGCGCCGAGCTTCATCGACTGCGCGACGCCCGCGAGGCCATCCGCAAGCTGCGCGAACTTGCTGCGGTGCACATAGATGCGCGATGCGGCCGCGCACACCTGCCCCTGGTTGAAGAACGCGCCGGCGGCGACGCCGTCGAGCGCCTGTGCGACGTCGATGTCGTCGAGCATCACGATCGGGTTCTTGCCGCCGAGCTCCAGCGAGAAGCGCGTCATGTTCTGCACGGCCGCCGCGCCGACCAGCTTGCCGGTCGCGGTCGAGCCCGTGAACGAGATCTTCGCGATCGACGGGTGGCTCGCGAGTGCGGCACCGCACACGCGGCCGCCGGTGACGACGTTGAACACGCCCGGCGGCACGCCGGCTTCGCGTGCAAGTTCGGCCAGGCGCAGCGCGGTGAGCGGCGTTTCCGGCGACGGCTTCAGCACGATCGTGCAGCCGGCCGCGAGCGCGGGAATCAGCTTCCACACCGCGATCATCAGCGGGAAATTCCACGGCACGATCGCGGCGACCACGCCGACCGGCTCCTTGCGCGTATAGGCCGTATAGCGCGCGCCGGGCGGGAACGGGATCGACACGTCGAGCGTCTGGCCGGTGATCTTGGTCGCCCAGCCGGCCATGTAGCGCACGTATTCGACGCTTGCGCCGACCTCGATCGCGCGCGACACGTGAATCGACTTGCCCTGGTTCAGCGTTTCGAGCTGCGCGAGCGTTTCGGCGTCGGCTTCGATCAGGTCGGCGAGTTTCAGCAGGATGCGTTCGCGGTCGGCCGGGCGCAGGCCGCTCCACACGCGGGTGTCGAATGCGTGCTTCGCACTGGCGACCGCGCGATCGACGTCGCGTTCGTCGGCGTCCGCGACCGTCGCAAGCCGCTCGCCCGTCGCGGGGTCGTACACGTCGAGCCGCGCGGCCGCGTGCGCGGGCTGCATTTCACCGTCGATGAAGAGGCCGAAGTCGCGCGCAACGAAGGTGCGCACGGTGTCGCTGACGGCGACGAAATTCGTGGTGCTCATGGGCGTCTCGATGATTGTCGTGGCTGGACCGCGTGCGCACGGGCACACGGGCGTCGTTCCACTGTATCGACGAGGGTTCGCGCCCGGTGAGCGCAAATTGGCAGCGCGTGGGCGCTGGGGGTGGCGGGTTCGAACCCCGCGGGGACGGGGCGAGTGCCGAGACCGGAAGCCGGCCCGGTATCGCGCGGGCAGACAGGCCGGCCTGTTCGACCGGCGCGGGCATGCTCGCGCCGGTACCGGGCCGATGCCCGGTCATTGCCATGCTAGTTTCTGAAGCCGTGCCCCATCGACGCCAGGAGGTCGTACGCCTGGTAATCCAGCCAGTAGATGCCGAGCGCCAGCGGAATCAGGAAGTACAGCGAATCGTATATCCCGCTTCTCACGGTCCTGATGATGAAAATCGGCAGTGCAACGCTCAAGGCGACGACCACAAGGGAAACTGCAATGATCGTGACGTCCATGTTCCCGGCCCCTGGTTGTTATCGAAACGACGATCGCGCATGGTACTGCACGACGGCAAGGGCTCGCGAGCCGGACGATTGCGGCGGAAGCGCGCCAGCCGGTGCGGTTCGGTGCGGTGCGGTTCGGTTCGGTTCGGTTCGGTTCGGCAGGTCGGGCTTGCGAGATGGGTGCTTGGCACGGGCGTCTTGACGATCAGCCACTGACATCGAGGCAGCCCGCAGGCCCGACCAGTTCGTTTTCCTTCGCATTGCCCGATGTGAACAGGCAGAAATTCGTGCCGATTTCACTGCCGAATTCCATCAGGAAATCCAGTCGGCCGTCGCGATCGAGGTCGCCCGCCCAGATCAGGGTCACGCGAAACGGCGGCGTGTCGCCGCCGAAATCATGCAGGACCGACCGCTTGCCCCCGCCTTCGGCAACCACCGCACCGGATGCGGTGTAGCGCAACGCGTACCGGCGGCCGTGAAACGCGAAACGCAGCGGTTCGGGGCCGGGCTCGATCACCCTTCCGCCGTTCGGGAATGCCAGGTTCGCCGCTTCGACCCGGCCCTGCGTGAGCGATTTGCAACGCAACAGCGCGACGGCCTTTTTCACGTCGGGCGTGATGTCGACGGCTGTGCCGTCCGGTTGCACCGGTTCGAGCCGGATGCGTGCCGGCGCAAGCTTCCAGCGATTGCCGCTGGGCGCCAGCGCGAGCCATCCGTCGCCGAGATCGGTGCCAGCGTCGCCGACGTCATCGGCCAGCATCCGGATCGGTTGCAGCACGGCGCACGAATCGGGTTCGCCCTCTTGCGCGAACGCCGTCGAGGCCGTGGAGGCCCCCAGCAACACGAGCAGCACAGCCAGCAACGCTTTGGCTTGGGTATTCATGAATCGGCAATCGCGAAAGGTTCGAATTCCGGATCGCAATTATCCGATGAATTACAGGAACAGCGCCCCGACCAGTTCCGTGCGGTTCGACACGCCGAGCTTGCGGTACATGCGCATCAGGTGCGTCTTGACAGTCGGCTGGCCGAGCGCGAGATCGCGGGCGATCTCCTTGTTCGAAAGGCCGTCGCGCACGAGGCGCGCGACCTGCTCCTCGCGGTAGGTCAGCCGCTCCTCGCAGCCGATCCGGTGGATCCCGCGCCGCGCGCGCAGCAGCGGGCTCAGCGCGGCTTCGGCCACGGGCTGCAGCCGCGCGAGCGCATCGATCTCGCGGCTGCAGCCCGTGGC
>NZ_JAAGPE010000417.1:0-233 GCF_017104605.1 Burkholderia sp. Ac-20384
TGTACACATCTCGCAAGGTTGATCTATGAGTTGTTGTACGACCCGACCTAGTAGGTTGTTGTTGTGTGATACGATCTGGATAGGTGGAGCTAGATCATATCCTTGATACTGTATGAAGGGAGCTTGTAGTTGTTCTACTGAGAGCGGTGTGTTAGAGTGAGTAAATCTGGATATATTATTTCGTTTAGTTTGTTGAATCACTAGATAATGTTGTTTTTTTTTTTTTTTTTTTT
>NZ_JAAGPE010000418.1:0-6157 GCF_017104605.1 Burkholderia sp. Ac-20384
TGCTGCCCAAATCGCGCCGCGCCATAGCCGGCGGGCCGCCGCGTGCGGTGCCCGGGCTGCGCCGCCGGTGTTCCGGCCCGGCCAAAAACCCGATGCTGCGCTGCGCCACTCCTGTACAATTCGCCGTGTTTCAACCGTTCCCAGCCTGAGCCGCCGCCATGTCCGAGCCCATCGACCTCTCGCAGATCGCCCCCACGCTGAAAGCAGAAATCCTCGCCGAGGCACTGCCGTACATTCGCCGTTACCACGGCAAGACCGTGGTCATCAAATACGGCGGCAACGCGATGACGGAAGAGCGGCTCAAGCAAGGCTTCGCGCGCGACGTGATCCTGCTGAAACTGGTCGGCATCAATCCGGTGATCGTCCACGGCGGCGGTCCGCAGATCGATCACGCACTGAAGAAGATCGGCAAGGCCGGCACCTTCATCCAGGGCATGCGCGTCACCGACGAAGAGACGATGGAAGTCGTCGAATGGGTGCTGGGCGGCGAAGTGCAGCAGGACATCGTGATGCTGATCAACCACTTCGGCGGCCACGCGGTGGGCCTGACGGGCAAGGACGGCGGCCTGATCCACGCGCGCAAGCTGCTGATGCCGGACCGCGACAACCCGGGCCAGTACATCGACATCGGCCAGGTCGGCGAAGTCGAGGCGATCAACCCGGCGGTCGTGAAGGCGCTGCAGGACGACGCATTCATCCCGGTGATCTCGCCGATCGGTTTCGGTGAAGACGGCCTCTCGTACAACATCAACGCCGACCTCGTCGCGGGCAAGCTCGCCACCGTGCTGAACGCCGAGAAGCTGCTGATGATGACCAACATCCCGGGCGTGATGGACAAGGACGGCAACCTGCTGACCGACCTGTCCGCGCGCGAGATCGATGCGCTGTTCGAAGACGGCACGATCTCCGGCGGCATGCTGCCGAAGATCTCGTCAGCGCTCGACGCGGCGAAGAGCGGCGTGAAGTCGGTGCACATCGTCGACGGCCGGATCGAGCACTCGGTGCTGCTGGAAATCCTGACCGAGCAGCCGTTCGGCACGATGATCCGCTCGCATTGAGCACCCGCAGCAAGACCGCCACACCCGACTTGCCGGCCCCACTGCGGCGCCGGCGCGTGTCGCGCAGCCGGCCCCGCGCCGGCGCGCCGGTGTGGCTGTTCGATCTCGACAACACCCTTCACCACGCGTCGCACGCGATCTTTCCCGAGATCAACCGCGCGATGACGCAGTACATCATCGACGCGCTGCAGGTCGAGCGCGCCGAAGCCGACCGCCTGCGCAACGGCTATACCGAGCGCTACGGCGCTGCGCTCCTCGGCCTCACGCGCCATCATCCGATCGACCCGCACGACTTCCTGCGCGCGGTCCATACGTTTTCCGACCTGCCCGCGATGCTGCGCTCCGAACGCGGGCTGGCGCGCATCGTCGCCACGCTCCCCGGGCGCAAGTTCGTGCTGACCAACGCGCCGGAGAACTACGCGCGCGCGGTGCTGCGCGAGTTGCGCATCGAACGGCTGTTCGAGCGCGTGATCGCGATCGAGCACATGCGCGACCGCCGCACGTGGCGCGCGAAGCCCGATCACACGATGCTGCGCCGGACGCTGCGCGCCGCGAACGCACGCATGGCCGACGCGATCCTCGTCGAGGATACGCGCGGCCACCTGAAGCGCTACAAGCGCCTCGGCATCGGTACGGTGTGGATCACCGGCCACCTGCCCGGCCATTTGCCGACCACCGGTCGCCCGCACTATGTCGATCAGCGCATTCGTTCGCTAAAATCGCTCCGACTGGGCACACGATCGGGGCGACAAAAATGCAGCCGACTTACCCGCAGGACCAAGCCGTAACGGAAAGCCAGGCCACACCCACCCGCGCCCGCCCGAAGCCGGGCGAGCGCCGCGTGATGATCCTGCAGACGCTCGCGGCAATGCTCGAGGCCCCCAAGCCCGAGAAAATCACGACGGCCGCGCTCGCGGCCCGGCTCGACGTGTCGGAAGCCGCGTTGTACCGGCACTTCACCAGCAAGGCGAAGATGTACGAGGGGCTGATCGAGTTCATCGAGCAGGCGCTGTTCGGGCTCGTGAACCAGATCGTCGCGAAGGAGCCGAACGGCGTGCAGCAGGCGCGCACGATCGCGCTGACGATGCTCAACTTCGCCGCGAAGAACCCCGGCATGACACGCGTGCTGACCGGCGAAGCGCTGGTCGGCGAGGACGAGCGGCTGACCGAGCGCGTGAACCAGCTGCTCGACCGCATCGAGGCGACCGTCAAGCAATGCCTGCGCGTCGCGCGCACGGAGGCGAACGCGCCGCCGGACGGCGCGACGCCGTTCGTGCTGCCGGCCGACTACGATCCGGGCGCCCGGGCGAGCCTGCTCGTCAGCTACGTGATCGGCCGATGGCACCGCTTCGCGAAGGGCGGGTTCCAGAAACCGCCGGGCGAGCAGGCCGACGCGCATTTGCGGCTGATCCTGCAGTGAGATGGCGCGGGCGCGGCGCCCTGCCCGCACGCCCGAATCCGCGCTCCCCAATTTCCGCTATACTTTGCCGACTGTCGCCCCACGGGCGGCAGCCAGAAACGCGCCGATTTGCTGACTCGATTGCGGGCGCGCGAACCAGCCGGGGCCTTGATTCGTCCTTGTCCCGGCGGTTCACTACAAATGCGGCTAAAGAGGTCGTCAGCCGCGCATCTCCGACTCCGCGCATCGCCGACACCATTTAGCTGCCCAGTCATAAGGCGGAACGAATGGAATCGATCGGCATCGTCGCTCCACAGACCATGCACTTCGCCGAACCGCTGCGCTTGCAAAGCGGCAGCGTGATCGGCAACTATCAGCTCGTCGTCGAGACGTACGGCGAACTCAACGCCGCGCGCTCGAACGCGGTGCTCGTCTGCCACGCGCTCAACGCGTCGCACCACGTCGCCGGCGTCTACGCGGACGATCCGCGCAGCACCGGCTGGTGGGACAACATGGTCGGCCCCGGCAAGCCGCTCGACACCAACCGCTTCTTCGTGATCGGCGTGAACAACCTCGGCTCGTGCTTCGGCTCGACCGGCCCGATGAGCGCCGACCCGTCGACCGGCAAGCCGTATGGCGCGAGTTTCCCGGTCGTCACCGTCGAGGACTGGGTGCACGCGCAGGCGCGCGTCGCGGATGCCTTCGGCATCGAGCGCTTCGCCGCCGTGATGGGCGGCAGCCTCGGCGGAATGCAGGCACTCGCGTGGAGCCTGATGTATCCGGAGCGCGTCGCGCACTGCATCGACATCGCGTCGACGCCGAAGCTGTCCGCGCAGAACATCGCGTTCAACGAGGTCGCGCGCTCGGCGATCCTGTCCGATCCCGACTTCCACGGCGGCGACTACTACGCGCACGGCGTGAAGCCGAAGCGCGGCTTGCGCGTCGCGCGGATGATCGGCCACATCACATACCTGTCCGACGACGACATGGCCGAGAAATTCGGCCGTGCGCTGCGCCGCGCCGACGGCGCGCTCGACGCGTACAACTTCAGCTTCGACGTCGAATTCGAGGTCGAGTCGTACCTGCGCTACCAGGGCGACAAGTTCGCCGACTACTTCGATGCGAACACGTACCTGCTGATCACGCGCGCGCTCGACTACTTCGACCCGGCAAAGGCATTCGACGGCAACCTGACGGCCGCGCTCGCGCACACGCAGGCGAAATACCTGATCGCGAGCTTCTCGACCGACTGGCGTTTCGCGCCGGCCCGCTCGCGCGAGATCGTGAAGGCGCTGCTCGACAACAAGCGCACGGTCAGCTACGCGGAAATCGATGCGCCGCACGGCCACGACGCATTCCTGCTCGACGACGCGCGCTATCACAACCTGATCCGCGCGTATTACGAACGAATCGCCAACGAGGTGGGTGCATGAACCAGCAAGCGCTGAATTCCCTGTCCGCGCGTGCGGACTTCCGCACGATCGCGCGCTGGGTCGAGCCGCGCTCGACGGTGCTCGACCTCGGTTGCGGCGACGGCTCGCTGCTCGCGCTGCTGATGGAAGAGCTGGACGTGACCGGCTACGGGATCGAGCTGAACGACGCGGGCGTGCTCGCGAGCGCGAAGAACGGCATCAACGTGATCCAGCAGAACCTGGAAGACGGCCTGCGCCTGTTCGAGGACCACAGCTTCGACATCGCGATCCTGTCGCAGACGTTGCAGACGATTCACCAGACGGCCGCGATCCTGCGCGAAACCGCGCGGGTCGGGCGCGAATGCATCGTGTCGTTCCCGAACTTCGGCTACTGGCCGCACCGGCTGTCGGTGCTGAACGGCCGGATGCCGGTGTCGAAGTCGCTGCCTTACCAGTGGCACAACACGCCGAACGTCCGGGTGCTGACGATCGAGGATTTCGAGGCGCTCGCGCCCGAAGTCGGCGTGACGATCCTCGACCGCGTGGTGCTGCACGAAGGCCAACCGATTCGATGGGGAGCGAACTGGCGTGGTAGTCTTGCTGTCTACCGCGTCAAGCGCAGCTGAGCCGGGAAGCCGTTGACGGACGCCGACGGCCCGCACGCACGTGCGGCCGCACCGCTGCGCTACCCGCGCCGCCGCCTGCGCTGTCGCCGCAATCAGTCAACGCTATCCAGTTCCAGTCCATGTCGAAAACGCCACACGAGGCGCCCGCACTCACCGCTCACGAGGATCACCCCGGCTGGCGAGCCTACCTGAACACGCACATGCTGATCTGCGTGTTCCTGGGCTTCACGTCGGGCTTGCCCCTCTTCACGCTCGTCTACCTCGTGCAGGCATGGCTGCGCTCCGAGGGCGTGAACCTGAAGGAAATCGGCCTGTTCGCGCTGATCCAGTTCCCGTACACGTGGAAGTTCCTGTGGGCGCCGCTGATGGATCGCTACGTCCCGCGCCTGCCCGGCTGGCGGCCGGGCCGCCGGCGCGGCTGGCTGCTGCTCACGCAGCTGCTGGTCGCGGGCGCGATCGCCGCGCTCGGCTTCGTGTCGCCGCGCGACTCGATCTGGACGGTCGCCGCGCTCACCACGCTCGTCGCGTTCTTCGGCGCGAGCGCCGACATCGTGATCGATGCCTATCGCCGCGAGCTGCTGCGCGATACCGAACAGGGCCTCGGCAACGCCATCCACGTGAACGCGTACAAGCTCGCCGCGCTGATCCCCGGCTCGCTGGCGCTGATCCTGTCCGACCACCTGCCGTGGGACGTCGTGTTCGCGATCACCGGCGCGTTCATGCTGCCGGGCATCCTGATGACGCTCGTCGTGCGCGAGCCCGAAGTGGTCGGCACGCCGCCGCGCAACCTGCGCGACGCGATCGTGCTGCCGTTCCGCGAATTCATCCAGCGCGACGGCTGGGCCGGCGCGCTGCTCGTCATCGCGTTCATCTTCCTGTTCAAGATCGGCGACACGATGGCCACCACGCTGTCGACGTCGTTCTTCCTCGACATCGGCTTCTCGCGCACCGAGATCGGCATCGTCGCGAAAACCACCGCGCTCGTCGCGAGCGTCGCCGGCGGCATCATCGGCGGCGTCTGGCTCGTGAAGATCGGCATCGGCCGCGGGCTGTGGATCTTCGGCGCGCTGCAGATGGTGTCGACGCTCGGCTTCGCGTGGCTCGCGCAGCTCGGCCCCGGTTCGCCCGTGCTCGCGATGCTCTACGACTTCACCGTGTCGAGCAGCCATGCGATCGCGTCGGCGCTGTCGGTGTTCGGCATTGCCGTCACGCCGCAATTCAGCCCGATGACCGTCGCGCTCGCGATCGTCTACGGCGCCGAAACCTTCACCACCGGCCTGACGATGGCCGCGTTCGTCGCGTACATCGCGAGCACGACCGACCCGCGCTATACGGCCACGCAGTTCGCGCTGTTCACGAGCCTCGCGTCGGTGCCGCGCACGCTCGCGTCGGCCGCGAGCGGCTTCATCGTCGCGAAGATCGGCTGGTTCGACTACTTCATCGTGTGCACCGCGCTCGCGATTCCCGGCATGCTGCTGCTGTTCAAGATCGCGCCGTGGAACGGGGCCGCACGCAACGGCGAGGCCAGCCGTGCGCAGTAACGGCCTGCACCGCCTCGCGCGCGTTGCGGCTTCGTTGAGCGTCGGCGCCGCGGCGCTCGCCGCGGGCTTCGCCCATGCGACCGACACCGGCACGCCCGCTGCCACCGCCGCGGGTTCCGCG